>DASSFA010000302.1:0-21147 GCA_035694895.1 Rhodanobacteraceae bacterium
TCCGCCGACCCGCGTGGCGCTCCCGGTCGAGGACACACAGGCAAGCCCGCTGCCCTTCGTGACCCCGGTGCTGGCACACAGCCGCTCATGTCCGGAGGCCGGGTAGCGCTCGACCGCGATGGCTTCGCCGGTGAGCAGTGACTCGTCCACTTCCAGATAGCCTTCGAGCAGTGTGGCGTCGGCACCGATCCGGTCGCCCTCGTGCAGCACCAGCAAATCCCCGGGGACTACCTCCCGTCCCGGCACGCGGATTCTCCGCCCGTCGCGTACCACCAGTGCACGCGGTGCGGAGAGATCGCGCAGCGCCTCGAGCGCGCGCTGGGTCCGGCGCTCCTGGATCAGCGTGATGCCGATGACGACGAAGATCGAGCCGAGCAGGAACATCGCTTCGGCAAGGTCGCCGAGCAGCAGGTACAGCACGCCGGCCACCAGCAGCATCAGGAACATCGGTTCGGCCAGTACCTTGAACACGAGCTGGTACAGCGACTTGTGCTCGGCGCCGGGAAGCACGTTGGGGCCGTGTTCCGCGAGGCGGCGTTGCGCTTCGGCTGCACTGAGCCCCGAGCGCCACGAATCCGGGCTGTCCGGGTGTCTCAAGGCAGCGCCCGCGCCTGCCGGATCACCGTTGATCGCGGCGAGCTTTTCGTCGAGTCCATTCATCGCAATCTCGTGGGTTCAGCGCACCACGAGCACAGGCAGATCGCCGTGGTCGAGCACATTCCGCGTTTCGCTCCCGAGCATCAGCCGCGTGATGCCGACGCGGCCGTGCGACGCCATGACGATCAGGTCGCATTTGAGTTTCTTCGCCGCGGCGATGATCGCCTCCGCAGGATTTTCAGCCGTCTCGGAAACCGTTTCACAACGCACACCAGCCTGTTTGCAGAGATGCTTCAACGGCGCGAATACCCTTTCCACGCGAGCTTCCGCATCCGGAAGCGGTCTTTTGGGCGGATGATCGAGTTGCTCGGTGAGGCTGACCCAACCGGCGAAACCCGGCATGGCATGGAAGCCGGTGATGCGCGCGCCAAATCGCCCGGCCAATTCGACGCCATACTCGAATGCGCGGCGAGAGCCCGGACCCTCATCGGCCGGAATCATGATGTGCTTGAACGCATGGGCTCGCTTTGACCGCAGCCCCGCGGGAGAAGCGACGGTCGAACGCCTTTTCGGACTATCCGGGCTTGAATCCGCACACTCGTTTTTCGCTTGCCTCGAGAGCGTGCACGGTTCGGCGCGTTTTTGCGTTACAGCGTTTCCTGTGTGCCTGCGGCGTTCCCAAACTTGCGATTCGGCGCGACACTGGTCCCGCATGCGGGAACCCGTCAAGGTTGCGCGGTCCGTGGCATCGTTCATATCTCCAATCATCGCGCCGGGCGTGATACCGGCTCTTGATCTGCGTCAATCAGGCCTGGGCCATGGAGCGGCTCTGTTCTTCATTGCCGTGCAACAACAAGATGCTGCGGGCTCAAATCGTCGACCCAGTCACATAGGCTGCATATCCACGATCTCCGACGCGCGCACGGCAATGCACGAGTGCTTGGAGACCGGCCCGAAGCTCCCGGCGTGATAGTTGATACAGAGCGTGACGGTTGCATCGGTCGCATCGGTCGCACCGCCCCGTTCGAGTTTGCGCTCGATCGAAGGTTCGCCGACGACCGTGCCTATCACCGGCATATCGCCGTCGGGCTGATCGGCAAATCGAATCCTTACGCACCCGCGCCAGCCGGTACGCATCGTATTGATGCGCAGAGCCAGCCAGTCGTCCCGATCCTGCATGTCCATGGGATGTGCCCTCATCGCAGACCGTTCACAAGCTAACGATCCCGGAGCTGCCTGACTTGATCCATGTCACTGCGCGCGGCATTTTGTCGGACGGGAGAGCAGAGTCGAGTTCTCCGGTGTTTGCTTGACCTGCATCAAGATCGGGTTCGCGCAGGTGGGCAAGCTGCCATCTCCTTCAAGGAGAGATGGTCATGAAAACCGACAGAGAGCTGCAACAGGACGTCATCGCGGAATTGAACTGGGATCCATCGGTCGAGGCCACCCGGCTTGGCGTGGAGGTGCACGACGGTGTGGTCACGTTGGCCGGCCACGTGACTTCCTATGCGCAGAAATGGCGCGCCGAGGAGGCGGCACAGCGGGTTGAGGGCGTCAAGGGAATGATCCCCGAACTCAAGGTGGAAATCCCCGGCATCGACAAGCGGCCGGACGAGGACATCGTCAAGGCCGCGCGTCATGCGTTGACCTGGAACGCTTCGGTTCCCGATGAGGAAATCAGGGTCATGGTCGAAAACGGCTGGGTGACGCTTTCGGGTGATGTCGAATGGGACTACCAGAAGCGTGCCGCGGAAAACGCCGTGCGCGACCTCATCGGTATCAAGGGTGTGGTCAACTTGATCGAGCTGAATCCAGGGATCGAACCGAAAGACGTCAAGAGCAAGATCGAGGCCGCCTTGCAACGGCGCGCCCATCATGATGCGAATGCCATTTCCATCGCGGTGGAAGGAGGCACGGTGACGCTCTTCGGTGAGCTGGATTCGAGCAGTGAACGCGAAGCCGTGCGCCGCGCGGCCTGGGATGCGCCTGGCATCAGCAGCGTGGTGGACCGCATGACGGTTGTGGATCGCACGCCGGTAAACGCCTGAGAGGCATGCCGCGCAGCAAGGGATCACGGCCCGTTGCGATGAGCCGTGATCCAGCAACGGCGCGCTTGTTTTACTGATGCCGTTTCACAGGGACTGCAGGTAAACGGCAACTGCCTTGATGTCTTCGGGTTCCAGTTTCTGGACGATGCCGTACATGACCGGCGAATCGCGCAGTCGTGCCTGGATTGCCTTGATCTGATGGGTAATGTACTCGGCGTGCTGACCGGCGAGTCGCGGAATGGCACCGTTGCCGCCTGCCGATGCGCCATGACAACTCGCACAGGGTACGATCTGCCGCTCGGGCGCGCCCTGCTGGAACAACTGTTGTCCCTTCGCGATCAGGGCCGGATCGCCGCCTTGTCCGGGTGGCGCTTTTTGGCGCGCGTAGTAGCGGGCCAGGGCATCCACTGTCGCGGTGTCTATGAGGGCCGCCATCCCGTGCATGTATTCATGCGCTTCCGGTTCCCCGCGTGTGCGTTTCGCCTTGAACGCCTCGATTTGTGCAACGAGGTAGGTTTCCTGCTGGGCGGCGAGTTTCGGGAACAGTGGTGAAACGCTGTTCCCGCCAGGGCCATGGCAGTTCGAGCAGACCCGCGCCGCCAACTGCATCGCCGCAGCGTCCGGATTGGCTTCTGCAGTCTTGGCGGCGTTGGCTGAAGCCACGGCCGCCAGGCCAAGGGCCGCAACACTGCACATCCTGAGCACGATGGACATGTTCCGGACCTCAATAGACGAACCAGAGATTGAGGAACCAGGTGTTGTTGTCCTTGGCCGAGCGCCCGGATCCATCGTAGTTCGCGCGTCCACCGTTGAACTTTCGGTAGTCGTAGTACTGCAGCATCAGACGCAAATTCTGGACAGGCAGATAGTCGAACTCGGTGATGTAGCCATTGGTGTCCGGCTTTCCGCTCAAACTGCCGTCGACCGAGCCCGGCGCGTACAGGCCGCTGTCGCTGCTGCCGGTTGTGGAAAACCAGCTGAGTGTTACGCCGTAGCGTCTTCGGAAGTAATACGTCGCTTTGAGCCTGGAAGTGTTCAAAGTGTCGCGTGGATTGGCCGGAGCGGGACCGGCGCCGATTGCTGCACCTGCCTCGCTGGCCGGAAAACTGGCGAGATAGCTTTGCCTTTCATGAATTCGCGTGGCTTGCAGCGCAAAGGTGTGGGGATCGGTGATGTACTGGTATTGCGCATCCACTGCGATGTCCGTGTACCGGTCCGTCGGGGTGAAGGGCAGGGTGTTGTCTGGATACACTCGAACCCGCAAGCCGTACGCGCCGAGCATCAGCGAGTTCGATCCCCATTCGCGGTTCCATGCGAGGCGCCAGTACGGATTGAGTCCGGCCAGACGATGCACGCCACCTGGAGTGTGGACGTCCTGACCCGCCCGAAGCGGCGAGAATATGCCGTCGGCGGTGCGATAGCCGGTGAGCTCGAAATACAAGGAGCGATTCCAGAAGACATAGCCTCCGACCCCGGCAACCTGCTGCGCAAGGGTGCCGTCGAGCATCGTCGCTGCTACCGGAGAAATCATGTTCGGCGGCAGGGTGAACGGGAAACCGAATGCGGGGGTGCTGTTCCACACATCCTGCACGGTCGGACTGTTGTGAATGGTCAGGCCGTATAGCCAGCGGATGGACGTGCCTTCCGCATCGGTTTGGCGTCCCACCACGCGCAGATCCGTGTTGTCTATGCCGCTATGGCCGACGGTTTTGCCCGCATCGTTGACGTAGAGATTGTTGTAGGTCCATTGGATCCATCCGCCGACGTTGTCGTTGATCTTGCCGGCCACGAACAGGCTTGCCGACGAGACCTGGGTCGAATGAGTCTTCGGGACAATCTGCGCGCCCTGATCGTCTCGATTCTTGCGCACGCCGGTGTCTCCGGCCTGCACCATGAAAGCCAGGGGGAGCGTCAACCGGCTTCCGATCGTATAGCCGCTGAGCTTGAACAGGCGTCCGTAAGGCGTCAGCTCAGGGAAGCTCACGTGACAGGCAACGCAGGCCTGCCCCGTCTGGCGTGCGAACGCAGGCACCGCTCCGGCGCTATGGCTGATCGCCAGTCCCAGCAAGGACGCCAATACAGCAATGCGACCCAACGATCGGAACATGGGAGGTTCCTACGCCTGTTTTAGGTCCCATCTTACGTTCAGGAATGGGAGCGCAATTGACTGAAATCAAGAAAACCCCGCCGACACAAAAGGCAGTCAATGGACGCCATACATCGCAATCGACGCATCCCCCCATGCAGGGGCGCCCAAGCCATATCGCGCCGCCTGCAGGGTCGCTTCCCGGCGTTGATCGCCATCGGGCTCGTGCGCGACCTGCAGCGGGTAGGTGATCGGTTCATCCATATATGGCTGCATTACTGACCGCATGCGCAGTTGGGATGGCCAACCGAGAAATTCTGCCGTCTCCTTCGTGTCGCGAGTGGCATCGGCGCTGCTGACGCTGAGCGCATACCCGGACGAACGCAGGATTCGTTCTCCGCGAGGCGTCACGAAGACGTGCGGATGATTCTTGCCGGCAAGGGGATCGAGGGCATCGGCCACGACGTTGGCGAGCAAGGCCAGGTGGGATCGAGAGGTGATGGCGGTCAGCTTCGGATGGCGCAAGCCGGAGTCCTTCGCTTTGCCCAACAGATCGTCCCGGAGTCCGCGCTGCGCGCCTCGCACGATCATCCCGGATATGTCTTCGTTGCAGGCACCGCGTTCGCGTGCCAGCGCGATATTCGCGTCAAAGCATCCTTCGGCAAGCGCGCGGCCCAGCGCGCTGGCCATCGCGCGGCCTTCTTCGCTGTCGTACCCAAGGCCGAGCAGGAACAATGCATCCGCGACACCGACCAAGCCGATTCGGAGTCGGCGGGGATGGGGCGTTCCAGCGAGCAATGCCGCATTGTCCAAGGCACGCACCGCCACTGCTGCGCAGTCCGCGATCCTCGGCAGATCCATCTGTACAGTTGCAAATTCTTCAGTGGATACGAAGCCCGCCACATTCAATGAGGCATGCAGATCACCTTCGCGCCAGGTGACCAAGCCGGTACCGGCCGATGCCAGGAGACGCTCATCGGGCAGCAATTGCCATCCGGACAGGGCTTGCAGAAATCGCGAGCGCCAGAGCTCAGCGTCTGTCGGAGATTCCACTGAAGCGAGTTCGCCGGCGACTCTCCGCCAAGTGTCTTCGATGGAAAAATCGTGCAAGCCGGCATGGTCACGCCATCGGAACCAAGCATCCCAGGCTTCGACGGCAGCGGGATCGATAAAAGGAGAGGTTCGCAGGGGCACGGTCTGGAGCGGCAGGAATGTTCGGCCTGAATATCCACCCTCGCGGCCGCGGCGACTTGAGCAGGATCAATTCTTGGCCGGGACGGGCGCGCTGTTACGTGCCAGTTACACACCGTTTCTGTCCTGCCATCGTGCGGACGAATCGGCTGGGTATCTTGCTCAGCAAACGCACCGACGGAAGCAGACCATGGATACGCCTTTCATCTTCAACCACATCGAGCCATCTCATCCGAATGCGGCCGGATTCACGCTCGGTCTCGACATCGATCAATTGCGCGGCCACATGCTGGTAACCCGGAGGAAGCTGAAAGTGGGCCAGCATCTCTATCGGGCCGGTCAGCCCTTCACGGCGCTGTATCTGGTGCATGCGGGGTTCCTGAAGACGTGCGAGCTTTCGGAGGACGGCCGCGAACAGGTGACGGGCTTCCGTATGCGCGGCGACCTTTTGGGCGCGGAATCCATCGGACTCGCTGCGTACAGTTGCGATGCCGTCGCGCTGGATGACTGCGAGATCTGGGAATTGCCGTACCCACCCGTACTGGGCGCCTGCCTTCATATTCCGGAACTGCAGGCGCGGTTGACGGCGGCGCTGGCAGAGGAAATCCGTCGTGACCGCAGTTGGATGCTTGCGATCGGCACGTTGTCGGCCGAGCATCGTGTCGCCACATTTCTGCTGGACGTGGCCGCGCGTCACGCGAAGCTCGGGTTCAGCCCCAGCCATTTCATCCTGCGGATGGGGCGCGCGGACATCGCGAGTTTCCTTGCGCTCAAGCACGAGACCGTAAGCCGCGCGCTCTCGCACCTGGAAGAACAGGGCTACATCTCCGTGCTGCGCCGCGAAGTGAAGCTGCTGAACATCCCGCTCCTGCGCGCCTATGTTGGGCAGTCGTGCACCGTTCATTGAGGTGCAAGCTCAGGCGTGGTCGAGTGCCCGCCTGATTGCGCTGGCCAGTTCCTCGCGACGATAGGGTTTGCGCAGGAGTTCGAAGCCGGTGGATTCCGGATCATGCTGTCTGGAGCCTGTGCCCGGGTACCCGGATGTGAGGAGTACCGCCAGCTGTGGCCGCATGCGGCGGGCCTCTTGCGCAAGCTCGATCCCGTTCATGCCGCTGCCGAGCACGACGTCCGAGAACAGCAGGTCCACGTCATTTTGCGCGCTCAGCATTTCGAGCGCCTCACGTGCGCTGCTCGCGGGAATGACGTTGTAGCCGATGGCACGAAGGAATCTCACCGCGATATTGCGGACCTCCATCTCATCCTCGACCACCAGGACGGTTTCGTCGCTCCCTGCAACCGGACCGTTTGATGCCGGCCTGTCCGCTACATTTCTTGCGTGTCCCGGATTCGCCACCGGCAACAGGAGCTTTACCCTCGTACCGTAGCCGAGCCGGCTGTCGAGCGTCATGGCGCCACCCGACTGGGTGACGAAGCCGTACACCATGCTGAGGCCAAGGCCGCTTCCCTTGCCGATCTCCTTCGTGGTGAAGAAAGGTTCGAGCGCGTGCGAACGCACCTCAGGCGACATGCCCGTGCCGGTATCGCTGACCTCCAGGCACACGTAGCGGCCGGGCGGCGCCTGCCAGACCTTGTCGTCGGCGTCCACGGTGATTTCGCGCCCCGCGATCGAAAGACATCCGCCGCGCGGCATGGCATCGCGCGCGTTCAGCGCCAGATTGACCAGTGCCGTGTCCAGTTCGTTGGGATCGGCGTACACGTCGGGAACATCGGCCGGGCAGTCAACCTCGACCGCGACGGCCTCGCCCAAGGTTCGTCTCAGCATATGCCCCAGCTCTTCCAGCAGCGGCTTCGGCACCACAGGCCGGGGCTGCAGAGGCTGCCGCCGGGCAAAGGCGAGCAATCTGCGGGTGAGGTCCGAGCCCCGGGCCACCGCGCGCAGCGCGCTGTCTATGACCTCCTGCCGCTCCGATTCCGGCAGATCCGCTTCCAGCAACTGCAGGTTGCCGGATATCACGGTGAGCAGGTTGTTGAAGTCGTGCGCAATCCCGCCGGTAAGCTGGCCGACCGCTTCCAGTTTCTGGGCGTGCGCCAGTTGTTCCTCGCTGCGGCTGCGCTGCACCGCCGCGGCGAGCAGATTGGCGACCGACTGGAGAAAACTGACCTTGTCGCGATCGAAGCTGCGAGGTTTGGCTGCCAGTGCGGCCAATATGCCCATCGGTTCGTGGCGTCCGAACAGAGGCACCAGTGCGACGTCCTGGAAATTCATTTTCGCGAGCGCGCTTCGAACCGGTTCGAAATCCTCTCCCTGCATTTCCTCCGCAATGATCGCGGTCTGCTCTCCGTCCACGAAAAAACGACGAATGAATTGACCGTCGGCAAAAATGGACGCGAGGGCTTCCGCGGAGGACACGGAGAGCCCCGTCGCGGCGCGCATGTGCAAATTGCTGCGGCGCCAGTCGGTGGAAAGAATCGCGACCGCCGGGATCTTCAGAGCCGAGGCGACCAGTTCCGGGCTACGGCGGATCGCCTGCTCGTAATCGTTGGATTCCAATACCAGTCGGCCGATCTGCACCACGAACATGTCCCGGTCCGCGCGCTCGAGCGCCTGGCGTACGCGCCGCGTTTCCGAAATGTCCCGCACCGAAGCGATTGCCATGGCCTCATCGCCGATTGAAATCGGGCTCAATCCGATTTCGACCGGGAACTGCTGACCATCGCGTTTCACGCCCATCAGCTCGTAACCGATGCCCATTGGCCGCAATCTGGGGCTGGCCATGTATCGGCTTCGATGCATGCTGTGCGCGTGACGCAGCGGCGCGGGTACAAGTTCTTCGAGCGAAACGTTGCACAGGCCATCGTGCTCGTAGCCAAACAGGTTTTCGGCCTGTGCATTGGCGAGCACGATGCGACCCTCCTGGTTCACCGCGATCATCGCGTCGGGCGCGATATCGAACCAGGTGCGCAGTGATGCGACACTGTCCATCGAGGCAGTCTGCGAGCTCATTCGCCGCCCCGCCGGAGGCGAGGAGTGAACATATAACCGGCGCCACGCACAGACTTGATCAGTTCCGGTTGTGCGGGATTGGCTTCGATTTTCCGCCGAAGCCTTCCGATCTGCACGTCAATGGCGCGGTCGAACGGCCCCGCACTGCGCCCATGGATGCGGTCCATCAGATCATCGCGCGACAGCACCCGGTTGGGCTGATCGAGGAAGACACGCAGGAGATCGAACTCGCCCGATGTCAGCGGGACATCCGTTCCCTTGGCATCGCGCAGGGTGCGGGTCAGCGGATCGAGGCGGAAGCCCGCGAAATGGAAGGCTGCCTCGTCCTCCTGCTTTTGCTTCGTAGCGGTGCTGCGTCTCAGCACGCTGCGCACACGGGCCAGCAATTCGCGCAAGTCAAAGGGTTTCGTGACGTAATCGTCCGCACCCAGTTCCAACCCCACCACGCGATCCACCGACTCGCCTCGACCGGTGATGATGATCACCGCGCCGTTCCAGCTGCTGCGCAGCTGACGCGTGAGCACGAAGCCGTCTTCTCCCGGCAGACCAAGATCCAGAAGCATCAGGTCAATGGCATTGCGTGCGAGCGACTCGCGCATCTCGTCGCCATTGCTCGCGATGCTGACCTCAAATCCCTCACGGACGAAATAGCGGCGCAGCATGTTCTGCACCTCGATGTCGTCGTCCACGATCAGCAGATGAGCGGGGTTCGGCATCGCGACCTGTGCGCCGGGACTTGGGGCCTTTTGCATCTTAACGCCGACGGTGGGTGCGACCCAATTGATCCAGGTCAAAACGCACCGGTCGGCGCATTCCTATGGTGGTTGCGGGTTTCTGCGTGGGGTGGTCGCGATGAGTGCAGTGCCGGTGGTGAGACGACAGGCGAGGCCGCAAGACAGGGTGAGCCGGATATTGATCTGGTTGTTGCTGATTGCGGTGGTCGCCTGCTGGGGCGCGATGCTTTCGGCGACCGTGGCGACGTATCGCCAGGCTGCGCCATTGCCGCAGCGCATGATGGACAGTCACGGCGCCACGGTAATGAGCTACGACGACATCGTGGCCGGCAAATCCGGGTTCCAGAAAGCCGACCTGATGGACTACGGCAGCCTGTACGGGATGGGGTCGTACTTCGGTCAGGACTACACCGCTGAATACCTGGTGCAGCTGGGACAAGAGGTGCGCGACAACATCGCCAGGGCGCGTTACGGCAAGCCGTTCTCGCAAGTGGACGCTGCTCTGCAACCAGCGATCACTCAGGCGATGCAGGCGCAGCTCAAGGGCGTGGACCTGAGCAAGCCGTCCGTGCTGCTGCCGGACGCGGTGGCGCAGGCGATCGTCACGCTGCGCGGGAAAATCGGTCCTTCACTGCTCAAGGACGACTTCGAACGCGGCTACACCGGCGCCCGCAGCCTTGACGCCGCCAGCGCGGAGCAGACCGCGAATTTCCTGTTGTATTCGGCGCTGACCACCGTCGCGCGCCGGCCGGGGCAGGATGTGTCCTGGACGACCAACTGGCCCGCGGAGCCGCTGGTCGGCAACGCGCCCACGCCCGCTACGTTCCAGTGGACCTGGGCATCCTTCACGCTGGTGTTCTTCGGCATCGGCGCGATCCTGGTGATCTTCCGCATGTGGATCGAACCAAAGGCGCCGAACGAAACCTTCGAACCTGCCCTGCAGCGGTTCTCCGCACCGACGCCGAGCCAGCGCGCACTGTGGAAGTATTTCCTGGTGGTCGCGGCGGTCTTGCTGGTGCAAATACTGGCCGGATCGATCATGGCGCACTACTACACCGAGCGCACCGGGTTTTACGGGGCGGAAATCGATCGCTGGCTGCCGTTCGCATTCCTGCGCAGCGTGCACCTGCAGGCGCCTATCGTCTGGATCGGCGTGAGCTGGATCGGTGCTGGATTGTTCCTCGCGCCGCTGATCGGGAAGGGTGAACCCAAGGGGCAACGCCTGCTGGTGAACCTCATCTTCTGGGTGCTGGTGGTCATCGTCGCCGGCGCCCTGATCGGCGATTACCTGGGCGTGATGGGGCTGGTGAATCATCGCTGGTTCTGGCTGGGCAACCAGGGTTTGTCCTATCTCGAGCTCGGACGGTTCTGGCAGATCCTGTTCTTCGTCGGATTGCTGGTGTGGAGCCTGGTCCTGCTGCGCGCCTTCCTGCCGACGCTGAAAGCATTGGTCAAGGAAGGCGGTTCGTTCTACAGCCTGTTCCGGATTGAACACCTGCTCTGGTACAGCACGCTGGGCGTGGCGGTGATCTACGCCTTCGGCATGATCCCGTTGGGTGCGCCCAATCCTTCCTTCGCGATCACGGACTTCTGGCGCTGGTGGGTCGTGCACCTGTGGGTCGAGTGGGCGTTCGAGCTGTTCACCGCTGCGGTCACCGGCTATTTCCTGATGGCGCTTGGTCTGGTTTCGCGCCAGCTCGTAGAGCGCGCGGTGCTGTTCGAATGGATCCTGATCCTGGTCAGCGGCATCCTCGGCACCGGTCACCATTTGTACTGGGCCGGGGAGCCGGACCTGTGGATCGGCGTCGGGAGCATGTTCTCCTTCCTCGAAGTGCTGCCGCTGTTCCTGCTGGTGATGGAGGCGATCGACCAGCGTCGCCACATCGCCGCACAGCAGTCCTTCCCGTACAAGCTGGCCTACCTCTACATCCTCGGCTCGGCGTTCTGGAATTTTGTCGGCGCCGGCGTGTTCGGTGGCGGCACGCTCAACGCGCCGCTGGTGAACTACTACGAGCACGGCACGTTCCTGACCTTGAACCACGCGCACACCTCGATGTTCGGGGCATTCGGGCTGCTCGCGATCGGCCTGGTCTACATGGTGCTGCGCTACCTCGACGGCGAACGCGCCTGGAGCGATCGGGCCGGCGTGTGGGCGTTCTGGCTCTACAACACCGGGCTGGTGATGTGGATCGTCATGAACTTCTACCCGATCGGATGGCCGCAGCTCGAAGCGGTGTACACGCACGGATACGCCTATGCCCGCAGCCTGAAGTTCTACGACACCACCACGTTCTGGCAGTGGATGCGGATGCCCGGTGACATCGTCTTCGCTGCAGGCGCACTGCTGATGGCGTGGGACTTCGTCGCAAAACTGCGGTCACGCCGCGCCAGCTCCGAAGCGTTGCCCGTGGCGGGTGGGACGGTCGGGGGCGATCTGAACCCGGAGTCCGGTTGATCTCGATCAATAACCGTCTCGCGCGATGGCGCAACCTGTGAGGCGAATGGCGACAACGTTTGGGGCCGCGGGCCAGGGAAGGTCCGCCGGTCCAGGGATGAAATGACATGTTCAAGCACATTCTGATTCCAACCACAGGTGATGCGGGTTCGAAGCGCGCGGCGGAGGTTGGGGTGGAGCTCGCGCAGCATCTGGGCGCACGCGTGACCTTCTTCCACGCGATGATGGAGTTCGCCCGGGTCGGTGCGGGCGCGGGTGAGTTGCTGGAGCCTCCTCCCGATCAGCTGCTCGAGGAGGCGCAATCGCATGCGAGCAAGGTGCTCACGCCGCTGCAGCGCATCGCCCGGGATGCGGACGTTCCGTGCGAGGTGGAGTCCGCGCTGGGCGAACAGCCCTACAAGGCCATTCTGGCGGCCGCGAAGAAGGCCGATTGCGATCTGATCGTGATGGCTTCCCACAAGCGGAGCGGTGTCGCCAGGCTGGTTCTCGGGAGCGTCACCCAGAAGGTGCTGAACAACACCGGCCTGCCGGTGCTCGTCGTTCGTTGAAGGCCCTTGTCGAGAAGACGCGATTCTCATGACGCCTTGGATTCTCCCCGGTCAGTGGCAACTTGAAATCGCAATGGTCTATTGCGCGCTGTTGCTTCCGCTGATCGTCGGCTTGTCGCCGCTCATGGCGATCATGGAAAGCGTGTTCGTGATGACTGGACGCGAGATCTGGAAACAGATTGCGCGCTTCTGGGGCGAACTCTTCGGCATCGCCTTGTACCTGAGCACCTCCGGCCTGCTTCTTCTCGCCATCGGGTACGCCCTCGCCGGCGGCACGATGACGTGGGCGGCTCTCGTGGTGTTCGGCGCAATGCTGATCGCGCTGCTCGGCGAGATATTTCTGTTGCGGCGGTATTTCCGCGACTGGTTGGGGCGGAGTCGGCTGCAGCATCTCGCTGCCACCTTGCTGATGGCGCTGCTGCCGAATCTCCCCATTCTGGCGATTGCCGTAGTGGGAGGATGGGCGGCAACTTCGGCAGGCACCGTTTGGGATGCCAACGCACAGATGATGCGCATCGTTGATGTGAGTGCGGTGCTCCTGAACCCGGTCGCGCAATTGCGGTTCGTCCACCTGACCAGCGCGTGCTATCTGACTGCCGCCACCTTGGTGCTTTCAATCAGCGCCTGGTATCTCCTGTCCAGCCGGAACGTGCAGATCGCGCGCCGCTCAATGACGATTGCGGCGAGCTTCGGTCTGGCGGCGGCGCTTTCGCTGGCGATCCGCGGAGGCGCCTTGGGGTTCGAGGGCTCCGCGCACCCGGTCATGATGCTGTGGTCCTTCCGAACGATGTTGCTGATCGGCGCGTATCTCGTGGTCCTTTTCGGCGTGGCGTTTTATCTGGCAACACGCCGCCGCCTGCACGGGAGCAGATTCCTGCACCTGGCCGGCTGGAGCCTCGCGCTGCCCTGGTTCGGCATGGCGCTCGGCTGGGTCGCAACCGAAATCCGTGATGGCCGCTGGAACCCGGAACGCATAACCGGCATCACCGCGGCACAGGCGCAGCTGACCGCGCTCATATTCGGTCTCATCGTCCTGGTCACGATCGTGGTTTCCGCTGTGCACATGGCGCACGTCGTGCGCGGAGGTCCGGAGCGGCTGAAGCTTTGGCCGGCCGATGCCGGAAAGAGCGTGGGGTAATGGGAACAGTACTCTCCGCGAGCACCTGTCCGCTGGGTTGAACGTCCGATCTTCGCAACGAGTCATCGCATGAGTTTGAAGTCGTGACGAAGATCTGCTGAAGCGGCACGAGGAGAAAAGCGATGTGGTACTTCGCCTGGGCGCTTGGAATCGGCTTGATCGGTTGCTTCGGCATCCTCAACGCGATGTGGTTCGAACTGCACGCGGATGACGAACGCGACTGGGCAGCCGTTCAGAATGATTTTTGAGATTGGTGTTTCGCAGTCTCGAGCCACGCGTTGCCAAGAACTGCGCACATCAGTGCGACAGCCCGCGGTCGGCCCGGCGAGCTCCAGGCGGGCCGGACATCTTCGGTCAAAGCTCGAGGCGGTAAATCACCTGGGTGGGGTCTTCCGGATCGGTTCGGCAGGTGAATCCGAGATCGCGGGCGAGTTCACGCATCCGATAATTTTCCGCCGCGTCTGTCGAAACCATGGACCGCATGCCGCGACGGCGTGCGATCTCCATCAGATGCCGCATCAGCGCGGTACCCAAGCCCTTGTTCCGCCATTCGTCATCCACAGTGACCGCGCATTCGCAGGAGGTTCCGTCCGCCAACATGCTGTAGCGGCTGACACCCACCTCGCGCTTTTCGCCTTCGCGGTGCACCAATGCGACGAAGGCGAGATCGTCTTCGTCCAGATCCGTCAGGCTGCGGATCAACGCGTCGCTCGGCTCGCTGATCTGTGCCAGAAAACGCATCCGCCGCGACTCCGGGCTGAGCCGCTTGATGAAGGCGCGCTCCAGCTCCGCGTCGCTCCTGCGCAGCGCCCGGATCAGCACGCGACTGCCGTCACGGAGCGTTTCCTCCCATTGAGGAACGTCGTTGGGTGCGTGCAATACCGTCAATGCCTCTTCCGGCAGAATGCTTTGGGGAGAGGGGGTGGACTGTGTCATGGCGATCACCTCTGAAGCGGGTGATGGCAGCATCCCGCCTTTCCGGAGTACATATGTGACATGGATCAAATTGGCCAGCATCGCAGGGTGCACCCGGGCGCCACGCGGTGTGTGCGGCACTTCGACGGCGCGCCAGAGCAGCAGCGGACTTCCGCAAAATCTCGAACTACCGAGGCTTGCAGAAATGGGCGAAGACCGGGCGCGGCTTGCCGGAAGGGAGAACGTAGGCGCCGGGATTGCGCGCAAACCGCTTTTGGCACGACTCGGAGCAGAAGTAGTAGACGCGGCCGCGGAACGGCCACGTGTGCAAGCCGGTAAGGCTCGCGCATTGTCCGCAAACGGGATCTATTGCGTTGCGGCGTGGAAGCTTGTTGCGAAGCTCTTCTTCCAACAGGTATTCGTCCGCCCGCCGTCCCAAATTATCTGCCGGATCCGTTTGGCCGCTCGTGAAGCGCGGCGCGATGAAGACGACAACATAGGCCAGCAACAGAGCCACCATGGCAATGTAGGCCACCGCCATGAGAATGACCACGAAGATCGTCATAACACAGTTCCCGGACGCCTTCAATCTGGCGCGACGCGCACGTGCGTCGGCTCATCTTGCGAACCGACAGCTCCGACGCGGTGCGGCCGCCGCATTCTCAAGACCAGGACATAGGCCAGCAGGAAGGCAGTCGCTCCCGCATAGATGAAAACCGGAAGCAGGATCACGAGCACTGACATCGGTGCCTCCTTGCAGTATCGATCGACTTCAAGGATAGGAAGCGTCCCCGCGGGTCGAATTGACCTGGATCACTGCGAGGCCTCGCTGCCGGTTTCAGCGTGGCTTTCTTGCAACGGCCGATCGCCCGACGCCACATCAGCCCCCATGAAGCGCCGCTTGATGAGCTGCACCAGCAGCAGGTAGGTCGCCGTGGCTCCTGCAAGGAAGGCGTAGAAGCTCAACGGCAGCGGGACCAGACCGAAATCCGCCCCGAGCGGCGTCACGGGCAGCAGGATCCCGATGGCCACCGCGGAAAGGACTGTTGCAACCAAGGCTGCGCTGGGTTTGCTGCGGAACGGATTGCCGGACGTGCGGATCACGAACAGCACCAGCGTCTGCGTCGCCAGCGATTCCACGAACCATCCGGTGTGGAATTCAGGCTGTCCAGCGTGCAGCCAAACCAGCAAGACGTAAAAGGTGAGGAGGTCGTACAAGGAACTGATCGGCCCCACGCCCAGCATGAAGCCGCGGATCAGACGAACGTTCCAGCGCCTGGGCGAAACCAGTTGCGATGCGTCCACGTTGTCGCCCGGAATCGTGATCTGCGACATGTCGTAAAGGAAATTGTTGAGCAGGATCTGGGTCGGCAGCATCGGCAGGAACGGCAGGACCAGCGAGGCGACCGCCATGCTGAGCACGTTGCCGAAGTTGGAGCTGGTTCCCATCAGCAGGTATTTGGTGACGTTGGCGAACGCCTTGCGGCCCTCGATCACGCCTGCATGCAGGACGCCAAGATCACGCTCACGCAACACGATATCGGCCGAATCGCGCGCGACGTCCGTGGCGTTGGCGACCGAGATGCCGACATCGGCCGCGTGCAGCGACGGCGCATCGTTGATGCCATCGCCCAGGAATCCCACCACGACACCGCGCGCCTTCAAGGCGAGCACGATGCGGTGCTTCTGTGTCGGCGAGAGGCGTGCGAACACGCTGACGCGCTCGGCCAGCATGCCCAACGCGTCCGGGTCCAGGCTTTCGACCTGCGCGCCGGTGGCGACCTCGCGCACATCGAGTCCGACCCGCTCGCAGACGTGCCGGGTGACGTACTCGTTATCGCCGGACAGGATCTTCACCCTGATGCCGTCGAGCGCCAGGGCGCCCAGGCAATCGGCGACGCCAGGCAGAACCGGATCGGCAAAAGAGACGAAGCCCGCGAGAACCAGGCCGGTCTCGTCGGCCACGGTGTAGGCAGCTTGGCGCGCGACTTTGCGCCAGGCGACCGCAAGCACGCGCCAGCCTTGCTGCCCGAAAGTATCGCAGGTGCGTCCCGCGGCGGCTCGCGCCGCGTCGTCGAGTGGCCTGATATCGCCGGCGACTTCGCAATGCGTGCACTGGACCATTACCGATTCCGGCGCGCCCTTGGTGACCAGCAGGATCTCGCCGTCGTGTTCGACCACGACGCTCAAGGCGCGGCGCTCGAAGTCGAATGGAATTTCATCGAGCTTGCGGAAATCCGGAGTCGCCGCGGTGCGGGCCCGCAGGATCGCCTCGTCCAGGGGACTGCGTATTCCGGTCTGGAACGCACTGTTGATGCCGGCCAGTTCGCAGGATCGCCTGGAAGGATTGCCGAGCGCATCTACCGTGGATGCGACTTCGGTTTCGCTGCGGGTGAGGGTGCCGGTCTTGTCGCTCAGCAGCACGGTCATGCTGCCGAAGTCCTCGATCGCGGCGAGATGCCTGACCACCACGCGGCGCTTCGCCATGCGCACCGCACCGCGCGCGAGTGTGACGGTGGTGATCATCGGCATGAACTCGGGCGTGAGGCCGACCGCAAGCGCCAGCGCGAACAACAGGGTTTGCAGCAGGGGACGGTGCAGGACGATGCCGGCCAGCAACACCAACAGCACGAGGCCGATCACCGTGCGCATGATCAGCCGCGAGAAATCGCTTAAGCCCCGCTCGAATTCGGTGGGCGGCGGGCGTTCCGACAGTCGGGCGGCCACATCTCCGAATGCGGTGTTGCCGCCGGTGGTGAGCACGATCGCCGTCGCGGTGCCAGCCACCACGGAAGTGCCCAGGAAGATCAGATGCGATGCATCGGCTTCCGTTGCGCGTGGATGCTCGCAAGCATTCTTTTCCGCCGGCGCGGATTCGCCGGTCAGCGCCGATTGCTGCACATGCAGATCGCGGGCTTCCAGCAACCGAGCGTCTGCCGGAACGCGATCGCCTGCGCTCAAGCGGATGATGTCCCCCGGGACCAGCACACGGCGGGGGAGATCCCGCCATTCTCCCGCACGGCAAACGTTTGCAGTGGGCGCGACTTCCTCGCGCAATTTCTCGGCCGCGATGTGCGAGCGAAAACTCAGCACGAGGTTGAGGATCACGCTTAGAAGCACCATCGCAAAGATGATGCCGGCGCCAATCCGGTCGCCGAGAAATCCGGAAGCCGCCGCTGCCACCAGCAGCATCAGCACCAGCGGATTGCCGAAGAGTTCCAGCAGCATGCCGACATACCCGGCGCGCTTGCCGGTATCGGCGTCATTGGGGCCAAAGGCTGCCAGCCTTTGCGCAGCTTCGGCCTCGGTCAGGCCGGTGGCACGGCTGGCCAACAACGCAAATACCTGTGCCTGTGGTGCTCCGGCGCAGGCGCTGGAATCGGGCAGGTGGGATCCGTCCATTGGCACAGATTCACCGCCTGGAGCGCCCGCGGGATTGATCCCGATCAAATGGCGATTGCTTGCAATTGATCGGGGTCAATATGGCCGGTACGTCGCGGCTTCAGTCTTGAACGAGCCACACGAGAGGGAAGCCGCGCCATGAAAGACATCCTCGTCCACGTCCGCGATTTCGAGAAGTGCACCGATGCATCGCGCTATGGGTCGCAACTTGCCGCCCAGTTCGGTGCTTCAGTGGCGGGGGCGTACACCTTTCCCTCGCCGGTTTACATCGGTTCGGCCTACGCGGCCGAAGTGATCGCGGTGATCATGGAAAACGCGCAGAAGCTGGAACGCTCGGCGCTGAACGCAAAGGATTCATTTCTGGCATTCACGGCTGCGTACGGTGTGAAGCACGCCGAGTGGATGGTGGCCGAGGGCGACACGGCCGACATCCTCGCTCAAGCCTCGACCCGCTTCGACCTGCTCGTATTGGAGCATCCCGGTGATGAGCATCGCGATTCGCCGTCCGATCTCCCGGAGATGGTCCTGAAGGCAGGTGCTCCCTGCATCGTATTGCCGAGGGCAATAGCACCTTCGGAAAACATCACGCGGGTTGCCGTGGCGTGGAACGGTTCGGAAGAGGCGATGCGCGCAATGCATGGGGCGATACCATTCCTGCAGGGCAGGAGCGTGCTCCTGCTGGTAGGCCTGGAGCGGGAGACCTACAAGAACGTTTTCTGGAAAACGCCGTTCCACATCCGCGAATACCTGGAGGCGCACGGGGTAAACGTTTCGACACGCGTCGTGGAAGTGGATGATGATGAGGCGGGTACCGAATTGCTGAAGCAGGCAATGGATTTCAAGGCCGACCTGCTGGTCATGGGCGCTTATGGACACAGCCGCTTCAGCGAATGGTTGCTGGGCGGCGCCACCCGACACGTGCTCGCTCACGCCCATCTGCCCGTCCTCCTGCGACACTGAGGACCCGGCAAGCGGGAGCAAGTCGTGCACGCGATGATGCTGGATGAGATCGGCTCTCCGCTGATCCTGCGCGAGCTGCCGGATCCTCTGCCGGGACCGCGGGAGGTGCGCGTCCATGTCGAGGCTTGCGGTGTCTGCCGCACCGATTTGCATGTCATTGATGGCGAATTGCCCAACGTGATCACGCCCGTGATTCCGGGACATGAAATCGTCGGGCGCGTGGAAGCGGTGGGCGAGGGTGTCACGGAGATCCGGCCTGGCGATCGCGTCGGTGTGCCGTGGCTCGGATCCACCTGTGGCGTCTGCGAATACTGTCGCAGCGAACGCGAGAACCTTTGCGATGCGCCGCAATTCACCGGTTACACGCAACCTGGCGGCTTCGCCAGTCACGTGGTGGCCAAGGCCGACTACTGCATCCATCTGGATGAAGCCGAGGATGCAACTTCCATGGCTCCACTGTTGTGCGCCGGATTGATTGGCTGGCGCTGCTTGCGTCGCGCCGGCGAGGGCCGGCGGATCGGCCTGTACGGATTCGGTGCGGCCGCCCACATCGTCGCGCAGGTGGCGCGGTTCCAGGGCCGGGAAGTATTCACCTTCACCCGGCCTGATGACACGGAAGCACAATCGTTTGCCTTGTCCGTTGGTGCAAGCTGGGCGGGAAGCTCGCACGAAGAGCCTCCGGAAATGCTGGACGCGGCGATCATTTTCGCGCCGGTTGGCGCACTGGTTCCCGCTGCACTGAAGGCGGTGCGCAAGGGCGGCCGCGTGGTGTGTGGCGGCATCCACATGTCCGACATCCCGGTATTTCCTTACCGGTTGCTCTGGGAAGAACGCGAAGTGGTTTCGATCGCGAATCTCACGCGCGCGGATGCGCGCACGTTTTTTCCCGCGATCGCCGGCATGAATCTCCGGATCACGTCGCGGGTCTATTCACTCGAACAAGCGAATCAAGCCCTTTCAGATTTGCGCGAAGGGCGACTCGCCGGCGCCGCGGTTCTGGTGCCATAGGGTTACGACCTGAATGCTCGAAGGATCAGTACAGACGAATCGATTGGGAAATGGGGACAAATCCGGGACAGCCCGGGAGAGATCGCCGGAAACACTGGGAAACCGTCCGAAACATGGGGACAAAACGGGGCCAAATGAGATGCAAAAACGGCCCGATCTGACGATCGGGCCGTTTGTAAGTTCTTGATTTTGGTGGAGCGGAGGAGGATCGAACTCCCGACCTTCGCATTGCGAACGCGACGCTCTCCCAGCTGAGCTACCGCCCCACGTTGTGCGCCCGGATCGGCAATTGCCGCCCCGCGCGAACCGCATATGGTAGCGGGAGAGGGCGCGCGCGCCAAGCGTTCCGTTCTATTCCCGGCAATGGTCCGGTTCGAGGAATTCGTTCACCCTGAGCGGGCCCGCGGGCCGGAGCCGAAGGGCACAGCCGGCGTTTCGACTCCGTTCGCTTCGCTCACGAAGCCTGTCCTGAGCTTGTCGAAGGGCTCAACGCGAACGGTCGTTTTCAACCCGTCCGGTCTCCGTTCATCCCGGCAGCTTCGGCGCCAGCGTCGGCTCCAGCACTTCGCGGCGCCAGCCCGCGAGCGCGTCCGGCCAGGCGCGCGTGACCACGTATTCCTCCAGGGCGCGGCGCGGGCAGAGCAAGCCGGCCGGCAGGTCCAGCTCCAGCGCGATCGCGTCGGCGGCGAGCTTCATCGCGGTGACCGCGGCTTTCGCTTCGCCGAAGGGCGCGGGCGGAATCGGTGCGGTTTCCCCGATCTCGGCATCGGTGACCGGCTCGCGCAACAGTGCGAACAGTTCCGCGCGGGGTGCGGAGCGCAGCGCGCGCAGGCCGCGGGTACGCTCGAACAGTTCGTTGGAGGAGGCGGGTGGCTGCTGTGCCAGCGACAGCAGGGCGGGATCGTCGAGCAGCCACGAGCGCGGCTTGTCGAGCGAACGCGCGCTGCGCTCGCGCCACAACAGGATCCGTCGCAGCAGGGCCTGTTTCGCACGCGGCCACGCGGCCGCGCCACGGAAAGCGCGCTGCGGTTGCGGGTCGCCCTGGTCCCGGCGCATGCGTCTCGCCAGCCGCGCGCAATCCTGCGCGTGCCATTCCAGCC
>DASSFA010000303.1:0-22870 GCA_035694895.1 Rhodanobacteraceae bacterium
GTTCTGGCCGGCGTAGTCGTTCCATTGATATTCCGGCGCGTCCACGCCATAGCCGAGATACACGACCGGCGAGTCCTTGACCGAAATGTGCGGTTTGTCCTGCGGGTCGTAGGCGACCATGTCGGTGCCGTAGGCGAACGACTCGGTGCCGCCCCCTTCGCTGACCTCCAGTTTCAGGCTGCCCTTGTCCTGCACCGTGGCGGAAACCGTCGGCACGGTCTGGAACCACGAGCCGTGGTTGCCGGGTTCGAGGCCAAGCCGCTTGAACTGCTCGACGATCCAGGTGGTCGCGCGCGTTGCGCCCTCGGTGCCGGGTTTGCGGCCTTCCATGAAATCCGAAGAAATTGCCTTGTCGTAGTCGCGGAAGCCTTGCGCGGTGATGGCCGGCGTGAACGGCGCGGCTTTCGTCGCTGCGGCGCTGGCCGAAGGCGGCGTTTTGGCGGCGTTTGCGGAAGCCGCGAAACACGCGGCGGCAATGAAAGCGGTGAGAAGGACACGGCGCATGAGGCTCTCCTTGCGGTGGGCGCAACCAATGCAGGAGCTGCGATGCTTGTCGCGCGCAAGCGCGCTCCTGCAGCGAACGACCAGTGTAGAGCCTGCGCGGACAAACGGCATGTTGCGGCGCACGTATGACGAAAGTCCTGCATGGTTTTGCCTGCGCATCATGCCGCGAAGGGTTAGGCTTGCATGATCCCGCCGCGAGGAATCCGCCATGCGCACGCTTCGACTCCACGCCACGATCGCCGCCGCTGCGTTCGCCCTGTCAGCTCCCGCATTCGCCAATGCGCCCGCTTCGAATCCGCCGCCGGCCAATGCGCATCCGGAGCTGCGCGCCATCGCCCAGGCCGTCTCGGCCAGATCACTGCATGACATCGACGCGAAGCTGGTCGGCTTCGGCACGCGCAGCACCTTGTCGGATACCAGATCGGACACGCGCGGCATCGGCGCCGCACGGCGCTGGGTGAAGTCGAAGTTCGAATCCATTTCGAAGGACTGTGGCGGTTGCCTGGAAGTGGTCACGCCTTCGAAGGTGTTCACCGGCGAGCGCACGCCGCCGAACGGCGTGGAAGTGATGGACGTGGTCGCAATCCAGCGTGGCGTTTCCGATCCCGATCGGGTGATCGTGATCACCGGACACCTGGATTCGCGCCGCTCCGACGTGATGGACGCGACGGGCGATGCACCCGGCGCGGATGATGACGCTTCCGGCGTTTCCGCACTGATCGAAGCCGCACGCGTGCTTTCGAAACACAAGTTCGCGGCAACCCTGGTGTACTCGGCCGATTCGGGCGAGGAGCAGGGCCTGTACGGCGGGCAGATCATCGCGCAATACGCGGTGGATCACGGCTGGAAGGTGGAAGCCGACCTCAACAACGACATCGTCGGCAGCCCGCGCGGCGGCGACGGCCAGTACGACCCGCACACGGTGCGTGTGTTTTCGGAAGGCACCAAGTCCAACGAAACGCTTGAGCAGGCGAAGTACCGCCGTTATCACGGCGGTGGCGTGGATTCGCCCTCGCGCAATGTCGCGCGCTACATGGCCGCGCTCGCTGGCCAGTACCTGGACGACTTCCACGTGCGCATGGTTTATCGCACCGACCGTTACGGCCGCGGCGGCGACCAGGTGCCGTTCCTTGAGCAGGGCTTCCCGGCGGTGCGCGTGACCGAGTCGCAGGAGGATTACACGCACCAGCATCAGGACATCCGTGTCGAGAACGGGATCCACTACGGCGACACGATCGACCACGTGGATTTCGATTACCTCGCGCAGGTCACGCGCCTGAACGCGCTGACCATGGCGGCAATGGCGAATGCACCGATGCCGCCGCAGGAGGTGGCGATCAAGGGCGCCGTCACCTACGACACAACGGTGTCCTGGAAACCTTCTCCGGGCGCGGCGACTTACAAGGTGTGGTGGCGCGAAACCACCGCCCCGCAATGGCAGCACTCCCATGACGCCGGCGGCGCGACCAGCGCCGTGCTGAAGGGCATCAACATCGACGACTACTACTTCGGCGTCTCCGCCGTCAGCAAGGACGGCTGGGAAAGCCCGGTTGAGTTCCCCGGTTTCGCCGGAAGCTTCGAACGCTCGCCATCGGCGACCGCGAACAATCCGCAGACGAAGCCGTAGGAGCCGCTTGCGAGCAGCCGTTTTATTGCCGCGGCTTGGCCCGGTGCGTCGGCGTGGCGGTCCACGGGTCATCGGGCCAGGGGTGTTTCGGGTAGCGGCCCTTCAATTCCTTTTTCACTTCCGGGTAGGTACGTTCCCAGAAGCTGGGCAGGTCCTGCGTGACCTGGATCGGCCGACCGCCCGGCGAGAGCAGGTGCAGGGTGACCGGCACACGCCCGTTGGCGATGCGGGGCGTATCGGCCAGGCCGAACAACTCCTGCAGCTTTACCGCAAGCACCGGACCCTCGCTCGTGTATTCGATCCGGCGCGTCATGCCGCTCGGCACGGTGATCGCATCCGGCGCGTGTTCGTCCAGCAGCTTGCGTTGCGACCAGTCGAGCAATGCAAGCAAGGCTTCCGACAATTCCGCGGATGACAACGCATCCAGCTTGCGCCTGCCGTGCAGCGCGGGCGCGAGCCACTGCTCCAGCCCATCGAGGAGGGCCGCGTCGGACATGTCCGGCAAACCCGATTCCGGCATGGCTTCACGCAACCAGGCGGCGCGTGCTCGCAAGCGTGACGCAGGTTCGGACCACGGCAGCGCCCGCAACCCACGCGCGCGAATTTGCGACAGCAAGGCGGG
The DNA here is from genome assembly GCA_035694895.1 of Rhodanobacteraceae bacterium. Classification (GTDB taxonomy): domain Bacteria; phylum Pseudomonadota; class Gammaproteobacteria; order Xanthomonadales; family Rhodanobacteraceae; genus 66-474. The sequence continues at coordinate 2,754 of DASSFA010000303.1, forward strand.
GAGCGCGTCTTCCGCGCCGACCGGCACGCTCTTGCGCGACAGCGCGATTGCGCCGAAGCGCTCCTCCTCGAACGCTTCCACCACCTCGCGCTGTTCGTTCCAGCGCACCACGCGCTGGCGAACGATCCGGGAACCATAATCCCGAACCAGCAGCGCCGGATCGAACGGTGCGGCATTCAGCACCAGGCTGTCGCGCGCTTCGAACCGCGCTTCGACGACGACCAGCCATGGCTCGCCGGACAGCGCGGATTCCCCGTGCAGGCGCGCACCGCGCCCGTTCGCCAACAAGTATCGACGGGGATCGCGTTCATCCTGCCTGGCGGCGCGATCGGGAAACGCATGCAACAGCAGATTGCCGACCGTGAACGCATCCGGCACGCCGCTCGGCGCGCTGCGCACTTCCAGCCGTTTGCGCCAGCCTCGGGCGGACTGCTCGATGGCGGCCAGTGCGCCGGCATCGGTGTTCTGCACGCGCGCACCGCCGTCCCGCCATACATGCAGTGCGGAAAGCGTCGCACGCAGATCGTCGTTGAAGGCGCCACGCAGGGGCGAGCGCGCTTCCAGCAACGCCAGCAGATCGGCGACGACTGCGCGCTGCGTTTCCGGAGCACGCAACGCTGCCGCAGCGAGTCTGGGCTGCGCGCCCAGTTGCAGCATCGCGCGGCCGAGTTTCGTGATCCGCAACGAGTCGTCCATCGCGCCCAGCCGTTGCAGCAAATCGCGCGCCTGTGCGAGCGCGCCGGGCGGCGGCGGATCCAGCCAGCGGAGTGCGGCTTCCGCATCTTCGCCGACGCCCCAGGCCGCGAGTTCCAGCGCAAGCGAAGACAGCTCGGCCTGCGCAATCTCCGGCGTGCGTGAAGCTTCCAGCCGCTGCGACTGTGGCCAGAGCCGATACGCGGCGCCCGGCGCGGTTCGGCCCGCGCGACCGGCGCGCTGGTCGGCCGACGCCTGCGAGATGTTCACGGTCTGCAGGCGCGTGAAGCCGGAGTTCGGATCGAAGCGCGGCTCGCGAGCGAGTCCCAGGTCCACCACGGCGCGGATGCCCGGCAGCGTAAGGCTCGATTCGGCGACGTTGGTGGCGAGGATCACGCGGCGCGTGCCGGGTTCCGCCGGCGACAGCGCGGCGTGCTGTTCGGCGAGCGAAAGTTCGCCGTGGAGCGGAAAGATCTCGATGTGCGTGGCCGAAGCGTCGCCCGCAAACAGGCTCCTGCAGCGCGCGATCTCCCTTCGTCCCGGCAGGAACACCAGCACGTCGCCTTCGGTTTCCCGCAGCGCCTGCTGCACCGCGCGATGCGTCCGCACGAGGTCGTCCTCGCCGCTCCGCGGCGGCGGATGTTCGATGCGCACGGGAAACGCGCGGCCCTCGCTTCGCAAAACCGGGGCGTCGAGCCACGGAGCTTTTCCGCCATGGACGGCATCCTTCGGCGCGATACCGCCGAGCGTGGCCGACATGATCACCAGTCGCAGGTCCGTGCGCAGGCTCGATTGCACGTCCAGCGCCAGCGCGGCGCCGAGGTCGCCCTGCAAGTGACGCTCGTGGAATTCGTCGAACAGGATCGCGCCGACTTCCGGCAGTTCCGGGTCATCCTGCAACATCCGCGTCAGGATGCCTTCGGTGACCACCTCGACGCGCGTGTCCGCGCCGATGCGGGATTCGAACCGGATGCGGTAGCCGACGGTCTGCCCGACGGCTTCGCCGAATCGGCGCGCCATGAACTCCGCCGCCGCGCGCGCGGCGATGCGGCGCGGCTCCAGCAGGATGATCTTCCTGCCCTGCAGCCACGGCTCGCCGAGCAGCGCCGGCGGCACCTGCGTCGTCTTGCCGGCGCCGGGCGGTGCTTCCAGCACCAGCCGCGGATGCTCGCGCAGCGAGGCGCGGATCGCGGGGAGCAGGGGGGTGATGGGAAATCCGGATTCGGCCTGGGGCATCAATACATTGTAGGAGCGCGCCTGCGCGCGACTGGCGACAGCACGCTTGGATACGGCGAGGCGGCCATCCATGGCGAAGAACTCCGTGGTCGCGCGCTGGCGCGCTCCTACGCAAGCCGCTTCGGATTCCGCGCGTTCGCCAGCCGGGAACGACAACGGGTTTTGCTACGCTTTCCCGTCTCCCGTCTCCCGTCTCCCGTCATGCAACTCATAGACATCGGCGCCAATCTCACCCACGAATCGTTCCGGCATGATTTCGCCGACGTGCTTGCACGTGCGAAGGCACACGGCATTGAACAGATGGTGGTGACCGGCGCGTCGCGGGAAGGCAGCGAGCACGCGCTGGAGCTGGCACGCGCGCATTCGGGCGTCTTGTTCGCCACCGCCGGCGTGCATCCGCATCACGCGGGCGATTACGACTCGGACACCGACAACCTGTTGCGTGCGCTCCAGCGCGAACCGGAAGTGAAGGCAGTCGGTGAAACCGGGCTCGACTACCACCGCAACTATTCGCCTCGCGAAGCGCAGCTCGCCGCGTTCGAGAAGCAACTGGCGATCGCGGTCGAGACGGGCAAGCCGCTGTTCCTGCACCAGCGCGACGCGCATGCGGATTTTTTCCCGCTGCTGAAGGCCGTGCGCGACAAGGTACCCGCCGCGGTCGTGCATTGCTTCACCGATACCCGCGAGGCGCTGTTCGACTACCTCGACCTGGATTGCCATATCGGCATCACCGGCTGGATCTGCGACGAACGCCGCGGTACGCACCTGCGCGAATTCGTGCGCGAGATCCCGCCCAACCGCCTGCTGCTGGAAACCGACGCGCCCTACCTGCTGCCGCGCACCGTGCGCCCGCAACCCAGCCATCGCCGCAACGAGCCGATGTACCTGGCGCACATCTGCGAGGAAGTGGCGCGCGATCGTGGCGAGCCCGCCGACACGACCGCCGCGAATTCCACCGCGGCGGCGAAGGCGTTTTTCGGGTTGCCCTGAGGCCTCAGCCCACGCGGCCGGCACGCATTGCCAGATTCCAGCGCACCGGACGCGGCTGCCGCGGATCGCCCCATACGTCGCGCAACGCGTCGGCGATTTCCGCAACGGCGTCGTTCCCTGTCGCCGCGCGATAGCGCTGCGCGGCCGACCATGAAGAGAGATACGCGAGCAATTGCTCCGCGTCCCACTCCATGCGCATCTCGAACGCGGGTGCTTTCAGGGCTTCGAACGGCAGCGCAAGCGACGCATAGCCTTCGTCAACCAGCTTGCGTTCCGGCGGCCAGTACGCACCGAGCACGCCGTCGTACAGGTGTGCGATCACGGCATCCACTTGCGGCGTCACGTTGCAGCCTGCGTAAGTCCACGCTGCAAACACCGCCCCGGGTTTGGCCACGCGCTCCACTTCTTCCACGAAGCGCGGCAGGTCGAACCAGTGCAGTGCCTGTGCCACCGTGATGGCATCCGCGCCGTGCTCGGCGATCGAAGTGTGTTCGCCGGATTCGACGCGATAGTCGATGCGGGGATGTCGTTCCGCATTGCCGACCTGCTGCGCGCTGGGATCGGTGGCGATCACCCGTTCGAAGCGTTGCGCCAGCGCGATGCTGGCCTGGCCGTTGCCGCAACCGACGTCCCACGCGCATTCGCGCGATGGCGCGGTTTGCGCGATCCAGTCGAACAGCGCGTCCGGATAATGCGGCCGCGCCTGCGCATAGAGCGAAGCGTGACCGGAGAAGTGATCCTTGAAATTCATCATGGGATTTTCCTTGTTTTGCGTGGAGATGCGCGGCGTGACGAAGTCGGCGCGCGTGCCGCGATGACGACGCGCGACTCGCCGGGCGCGAGCCCATCCAGTGCGTACTCGCCGATTCGCGTACGGATCAGGCGCAAGGTCGGATGCCCGGCGGCCGCGGTCATGCGCCGCACCTGCCGGTTGCGGCCCTCGCGCAGCGTGATTTCAAGCCAGCTGTCCGGCACCGTCTTGCGGAAACGCACCGGCGGATCGCGCGGCCACAGCCAGGATGGCGCGCGCTCGAGCACGCGTACCTGCGCGGGCCGGGTGCGTCCGTCCTTCAGCTCAAGGCCTTCACGCAATCCATGCAGCGCGGCGGCATCGGGAATGCCTTCGACCTGCACGAGATAGGTCTTGGCCCAATGCCGGCGCGGATCGGTGACGCGATGCGCCAGCGCGCCATCGTCGGTGAGCAGGAGCAGGCCTTCGCTGTCGTAATCCAGCCGGCCGGCGGCGTAGACGCCCGGCGGCAATCCGAATTCGGCCAACGTGCGGCGGGAGCCGCCGTCACCGGAGACACCTCCGCCACGATCGGTAAACTGGCAGAGCACACCATACGGCTTGTTGAACAGCACGATCATCAAACAATTTTAACCGGCGGCTACTCTGCCCCTCACGCGGTGCTGACGCGCGCCGGCTATGCTCCTCTTGCCTGCGGATGCAGGCACGCCGTCCGCGCCGCGGACGGAGGACACGGAGGGTTGCCATGCTGTACTACGCCATCGTTTTCCTGATCATCGCGTTGATAGCGGGATTCTTCGGCTTCTTCGGCGTCGCGGGCACCGCCGCCTGGATCGCCAAGGTTCTGTTCATCATCTTCATCATCCTGTTCATCGCCTCCCTGCTGTTCGGGCGCAGGCGGATCTGAGTGGGCTCGGGTTGAAAGTGCCGCCAAGGAACTCGTTGGAGGTGGCGGCTTGGCTGCTTTTCCACGGGACGATGCGGGGCAGAGCGGCCGATGTTCCAACCGGGGATGAGTGCGGGTTTTCGCCAGGGACGACAACGTGCGCAGGGATGCGCATTTTTTGAAAAGCAAAACGGCGCGGGATCCCGCGCCGTTTCTTCTTGCCCGTTATCGCGATGCCTACATCGCCGCGATCAGCGCATCGCCGAACTGCGAGCACTTCACTTCCTTCGCGCCCTCCATCATGCGCGCGAAGTCGTAGGTCACGGTCTTGGCGGCGATCGCCTTGTCCATCGCGGCGATGATCGCGTCGGCCGCTTCGGTCCAGCCCATGTAGCGCAGCATCATTTCGCCCGACAGGATCACCGAACCCGGGTTGACCTTGTCCTGGCCCGCGTACTTGGGCGCGGTGCCGTGCGTGGCTTCAAACACCGCGTGCCCGCTCACGTAGTTGATGTTGCCGCCCGGCGCGATGCCGATGCCGCCGACCTCGGCCGCCAGCGCGTCGGAGATGTAGTCGCCGTTGAGATTGAGGGTGGCGATGACGTCGTAATCCGCCGCGCGCGTCAGGATCTGCTGCAGGAACGCATCGGCGATCGCATCCTTGATCACGATGCCGGCGCCCGGCTTGCCTTCCGGGATCACGTGCCAGGGCCCGCCGTCCAGTTCCACCGCGCCGAAGAAATCGCGTGCGACCTGGTAACCCCAGTCGCGGAACGCGCCTTCGGTGAACTTCATGATGTTGCCCTTGTGCACCAGCGTCACCGACTTGCGGTGGTTCTGGATGGCATAAGAAATCGCGCTGTGCACCAGCCGCTCGGTGCCGAGCCGGCTGACCGGCTTGATGCCGATGCCGACGTCCACGGAGAGATCGCGATGCGGCGCGCCGATCGCCTCCAGCTGCTTCTGCCACGCGTCCACCTTGGCCTGAGTGCCGAAGCGGATCTTGTCGGCGAGTTTCGGGAATCGCTGCTGCATGAACTCGAGCACCGCCTGCGCCTCCTCGGAGCCGCCGGTCCACTCGATGCCGGCGTAGATGTCCTCGGTGTTCTCGCGGTAGATCACCATGTCCACGTCTTCGGGCTTCTTCACCGGCGAGGGCACGCCCTTGAACCAGCGCACCGGCCGCACGCAGCAGTAGAGATCGAGCATCTGCCGCAGCGCCACGTTGAGCGAGCGGATGCCGCCGCCCACCGGCGTGGTCAGCGGACCCTTGATCGAGACGAGGTAATCGCGGCACGCCGCGACGGTTTCATCCGGCAGCCAGTTGCCGGTCTGGTTGAACGCCTTCTCGCCGGCCAGCACTTCCATCCACATCAGCTTGCGGCGATCGCCGTAGGCTTTTTTCACCGCCGCGTCCAGCACGCGCACCGAGGCGCGCCAGATGTCGGGGCCGGTGCCGTCGCCCTCGATGAAGGGAATGACCGGGCGGTCCGGCACGTCGAGGCGGCCGTTGGCGATCGTGATCTTCTCGCCGCCTGCGGGCGGCACCGGCTGGAAGCTGGCCATGCATGACTCCTGCGGAATGCGACCGCCCATTGTCGCGGAGACGGGCGGCGAGGTGAAGGGCTGGCCAGGGGCCCGCGTGCAGGCGATCAGGCGCGACGATGCAGCACCGCATACAACACCGGCATCACCAGCAGTACCAGCGGCACCTGCACCAGCATGCCGGCGATGATCGCGATGGCGAGCGGCTGCTGCATCTGCGAACCCTGGCCGACCGTCAGTGCCAGCGGCGTCAGGGTAAGGATCGCCGCGATGGTGGACATCAGGATCGGCCGCATCCGGTTGCGGCCGGCCTGCACCAGCGCGGTTTGCAGCGCACCGGGTGGCTCGTTGCGGCCTTCTTCCGACACGGTTTTCGCCTCTTGCCCCTGCGCCCGCAGCTCGGCGAACTCGGAAAAGTAGAAGATCGCGATTTCGGTGACGATGCCGACGATCATCGTCATGCCCATCATTGCAGAGATGTTGAGTTCGATGCCGGTGATCCATAACCCAATGAACACCGCGCAGATCGCCAACAGCGGCATCAGCAGCACCGAGATCGCCACGCGGAAACTTTCGTAGATGAACAGCAGCAGCGTAAACACCAGCGCGATCGCCGCCAGCAGCACCAGTTCCAGCCCGTGGAAGGCTTCCTGCTGCTGCTGGTACAAGCCGCCGAGCTGGTAGTACATGCCCGGCGGGAGTTCGCCACGCGCATCCAGGATCTTCCTGACGTCGGCCACGGTAGAACCCAGGTCGCGCCCGCTGATGCGACCGGTCACGGCAACCATGCGCTTCAGGTTCTCGCGGTCGATCTCCGGTTGCCCATGCTGCACGCGTACGGTCGCCACGCGCGACAGGGGGAACACGTGGCCATTGCCGTCGCTGATCGGCAGTTGCTCCAGTTGCTCGATGCGCGCGCGCGAAGCGGGCGGCAGCCACACGCGCACGCCGACCATCTTCGGCCCCTGCGGCAATTGCGCGGCCACCGTGCCGGCGGCGGCGGCGGCCACCTGGTCGGCCACGCCTTGCGGGTCCACGCCGGCCAGCGCGGCCTTGACCGGATCCACCTGCACCTCCAGTGCGTCACCCGCAGGGATCACACCGTCCAGCACGCCGACCACGCCGTTCACCTTGCCGATCTGCGCGGCGATTTTTTTTGCGGTGGCATTCAGCATCGCTGGATTGTCGCCGTAAAGCTTGATTTCGATCGGTTGCGGTACCTCGGTGAGATCGCCGATCAGGTCCTCCATCAACTGCGCGAGGTCGATGTCCAGACCAGGCACCTGCGCCTCGACCTTGGTGCGGATCTCGTCCATCACCTCATCGATCGGTGGACGGTTTCCGTCCTTCAGGCGGATGAAGAAGTCGCCGGTGTTGGCTTCGGTCAGACCGCCGCCCAGTTGCAACCCCGTGCGCCGCGAATAGGTATCCACGTACGGGTTGGCCTGGATGATCGCCTCGACCTTGCCGAGCAGGCGATTGGTTTCCTCCAGCGAGGTGCCTGGCGGCGCGATGTAGTCGAGGATGAAGCCGCCCTCGTCCATGTGCGGCATGAAGCCGGTGCCCACCGATCTGTACGCGAAGAACCCGAGCAGCAGCAGCGGGATCACGCCGATCAGCAGAAGCGCGGGGCGACGCAAAACGCGGCCGAGCGTGCGTTCGTAGCCGTGCAGCGTGCGTTGCGCGAAGCGGCCGGGGGGATGTTCGTGCGCGTGGCGCTCGTCGATGAAGCGCTCCGCAAGCAGCGGTACCGCGACCCACGCCAGCAGGTACGAAATTACCAGCGCGCTCGCCATCGTCAGCGAAAGTGCCTTGAAGAACGCGCCGGTGACGCCGGTGAGGAATGCCAGCGGCAGGAAGATCACGATGGTCGCGAGCGATGATCCCGTCAGCGGCCGCGTGAATTCCAAGGCCGCACCGGCGATGCGTTCGTGCACGTGTCCGGATGCATCGCGCAGCCGGCGCATGATGTGCTCCAGCATCACGATGACGTCGTCGATGATCAGCCCCACCGCCGCCGCCATGCCGCCGAGCGTCATCATGTTGAAACTCATGTGCAGCACGGACAGCAGCAGCACGGTGATCGCCAGCGTCGCCGGCACCGCCAGCATGGCAATGAAGATCACGCGCGTGTTGCGCAGGAACACGAACAGCACCAGTCCCGCCAGCACGATGCCGATCAGGATCGCGTCGCGCACGCTGGCCGCGGCGCCGCGCACCAGTTGCGTCTGGTCGTACCAGGCGGCGATCTTCACGCCGCCCGGGATCTGCGCCTTGTAGCTGTCCAGCCGCGCCTTCACGTCGGCGACCATCTGCACGCTGTTGGCCGCCGGCTGCTGGTAAACCTGGATCAGCACGGCGGGCTGGCCATCCGCGTTCACCCGCACCCACCGCGGCTGCGCACCCGATTTCACCTGCGCGACGTCGCCGACCTTCACCACGCCGCGCGCATCGGCGCGCAGCACGATGTCGCGCAAGGCCGCGATGCTGGCCGGCTGGTTGTCGGCAAGCAGCAGGAACAGTTTGTAATGGTCGGCGAGGCGACCGAGCGCTGAGATGTCGGCCGCGCGTCCGACCGCGCGCGCCACGTCGTCCATCGTCAATCCCTGCGCGCGCAGCTTGTCGGCATCCACGTCGATGTGGTATTCGCCGACGGCGCCGCCCTGCACGTCCACGCGCGCGACGCCGTTGACGCCGGAGAGCAGCGGACGCAACTGGTATTGCGCGAGGTCGTACAACTGCGTCGGCGAAAGCGTCTTCGAGCGCAGGCTGTAGGCGAGGATCGGGAAGACCGTCGGATCCAGTCTCTCGGTCGAAATCCGCGTCCCTGCCGGAAGGTCCGGCAGCACTTCGCCGGCGGCCGCATTGACGTCGAGGAAGGCGCGGCTCATGTCCTCGCCCCAGTCGAAGGTGACGTTGATCTCGGCACTGCCGCGGCTGGTCGCCGAGCGCACGTCGCGCACGCCGCGCACGCGGCGGATCGCTTCCTCCACCGGCCTGGTCACCGCCACGACCATCTGGTCGGCCGGGCGGTCACCGGCGTCCAGCGTGACGCGCACGCGCGGAAACGACACGTCGGGGAACAGCGACACCGGCAGTTTGAGCGCGGCCATCACGCCGCCCAGCGCCAGGATCAGGCACAGGAACAGCAGCGAGCGCCGATGCGCATGCATCCAGAGCGTGGCGGTCATGCGTGCGCTCATTGCGCGGCTTTCACCGCATCGCCATCGGACAGCTCATACGCGCCGAGCGTGACCACCGGCGCGCGCGCGTCCAGCTTGCCTTCCACGCCGACCGGATCGCCTGCGGCCGACACGACCTGCACGTCCACGCGCCGTGCCTTTCCATGCTCGACTTGGAAGACGTAATCGCCCTTGTCGTCATTGAGCAGCGCGTCGCGCGGCACCGCCCAGGCCGGGAATTGGGCGACCGCGATTTTCCCGGACAACGCGCTGCCCGCGGCCAGCCCGGCCGGATCGTCGACGCTTGCGAGCACTTCGACCAGATGCGATTGCGGATCCACCGCATCGGCCACGCTGATGACGTTGCCGTGCAACGCGGTGGTGCCGTACACGGCGTTGAGCATCACCGGCATGTCCGGACGAATGCGCGAGGCTTGCTCCGGTTCCACGCCGAGCAGCGCAGCGAGCGCGCCTTGCGGCGTGAATTCGACCAGCTTGGCACCGGCGGCGACGCGTTCGCCCAGTTGCACGTCCAGCGCCGTGACCACGCCGTCCGCGGGTGCATCCAGCGTGGTGATCGCGTGCGCGCCACCGAGTTCGGCTTGCGCAGCCACTGCGGATTGCGCGTCGGCCAGCGCCTTGCGCGCGGCGTCCAGTTGCGAATTGGTGGCGAGCTTCTCGTCGTGCAACCGTTGCGTGCGGCCCAGTTCGGCGCGCGCCTGGTTCACCGTATTCACCGCCTGCTGGTAGGCGCTGACCGTGCCCGGATCGGTGGCGATGCGCAGCAGCGGCTGGCCCTTGTGCACGCGCCGCCCGGGCGTGACCTCGGCGGCGATGACGTGTCCGGCCTGGGGCAGCGTCAGCGCTTGCGCACGACGCGTGTCGCCGCTCAGCGTGCCGTACGCCTGCACGTAGGAGTGGAAAGTCTGCCGTGCCGGCAGGATGCTGCTGACCGCGACCGGCGCCTGCGATTCATCGTCGGACGGAGCGCCGCCGGAGCAGGCGGCCAGCACCAGCAGCGAGCAGGCGACGAAGGTGCGGAGCAAAATGTTCATGGCGGATTCCGGTTTTGTGCTTTCGACGCATCCGGCCACGCGCCGACCAGCGCATCCAGCGCGATCGCCTGCTCGTCCGCGTTCTGCTGCAGGGTGAGCAGATCGGTATCGGCGCCGAGCGAGCTGGCGCGTATGGCGAGATAGGTCGTCCAGTCGAGCAGGCCGTTGGCGAAGGCCCGCTGCGCGGCATCGCGCGCCTTCGAAAGCTGGGCGGCGTGCGTGCGCAGCGCGGGGCGCTGCGCATCGAACCCTTGCACCTGCTTCAACAGCAACGTGACGTCGTTGCGATCGGCTTGCACGCGCGCCTCGTATTCGTCGTGCAGCTTCCGGCGCGTGGCGCGCTCGATCGCCATTTGCCCGCGATTGCCGTCGAACAGCGGCAGCGACAGGCCGACCGACAGGCCGGAGGTGCTGATGTTGCTGGTGTCGCGCGCGCGCGTGAAGCCGACCGTGATCGCCGGGAATTGCGCCAGCACCGCCGTGCGCAGCTTCTGTTCCTGCGATTCGTAACCGGCTTGCAGCGCGAGCAGGTCGGGACGGCGGCGGGTCATCTCCTCGAGTGCCTGCCTTGCCTCGGCTGCATCCGGTTCCACCGTGTACGGCGCACCGACCAGATGCAGCGGCGAGGTGTCCTCCAGGCCGAGCAGGTTGTGCAGGTCGTGTTCGGCCTGGTCGAGCCGGCCCTGCGCGTCCACCAGCTTGTTGTCCACGTCGGCCATCGCATTGAGGCCGGCGCTGGCGCTGTCGTAGGTGAGATCGCCGGCTTTCAATGCGCGCTCGACGTACCGATTTATCGGCGCCAGCGCATCGTGTTCGATCTGCAGTCGCGCGACCAGCGCGCGCAGCGTGTATACCTTGTCGAACAAGGTGCGCGCGTTCGCCACTGTCTGCCATTCGTTCCACAACAGATCCAGGTGCACCTTGCGCGTGTCCGCCTTCGCGGAAGCCACGCGCGCGGAACGCGTCAGCAAGTCGCCGAGGTTCCAGGTCAGCCCGAGATTGAATGCCGGCGTGTTTTCGGATTGGCCCGGATCGGGGCGATCGCGTTCGTAACTGAGCTGCGGATCGGGCAGCAGGCCGGCGGCGAACGCCTGCGCTCGCGCGATGCCTTCGTCGTCGCGCTGCGAACGCAGGTCGGGGTTGTTGGCTACGGCCAGCATCGCCACTTCGGTGACATCCAGTCCGTCCGATGGATCGAAACGATGCGCGCGCAGCTCCGGCACCGGCATGGACGCGGCCGGCACGGTGATGTCGGCGAGCTTCCGTTGACGCTGCGCGTTGTCCAGCGGCAACGGGCGATAGGTCGCGCAGCCGGCCAGCAGCGCGGACGCAAACACCCATGCGAAATTCCTGATGCGCATTCGGCAAGCGTGCCTGCCGCCGCTTAGTCGCCGCTTAAGGCGGAGCGATCCGTGTAAAGGGTGCTTGACACACGCACGGCGCCGCCCTAGAGTGCGTGTCAAGTTTGCTTGACACGAGAAAAAACATGGCGCGACAACTTTATCGTCGTTACCAACTCGAGCTCCTGCCCGCGATGGCGATCTACATGGCGGTGATGATCCTGCTCTGGCCGCAGGTGGCCAAGGTGGATGCGCTCTGGCTCAAATGGCTGCTGGCGTTGCTGCCGATGCTGCCGTTGGGTCTGGCGATCCTCGCCATGGTCCGGCTGGTGCTGCGCAGCGACGAACTGGAGCAACGCACGCACCTGATCGGGCTGGCGGTCGCGGCGGCGCTGGTGGCGTTCCTCAGCATGGCGGGCGGTTTTCTCGCCTCCGCCCGTCTCGTGAAGATGGACGGTTCGATCCTGATCTGGGTCTTGCCCGTCCTGGTCCTGGCGTACGCATTCGTGCGCGGCTGGGCCGCGCGGCGCATGGGTGGTTCGGCGCTTTGCGATGAGGATGCCTTTCGCATCCGTCGCTGGCTGCTGCCGATCGCCATTGTCCTGGCGGGGGTGATCGGGATCTGGCATGCGCAGATGAGCGATTACCTGATAGGCCTGCTTTCGGGCGTCGCGTTCGGGTTCGCGCTGGGCGGCGTGGCCTGGTTGTATGGCCGCTGGCGCGATCGCGGCTACGCGAGCGCCCGGAAGGACTGACCGCGCATGCAGAACCGCGTTCGCGAATTGCGCGAGAAACACGCCTGGTCGCAAGCGGAACTGGGCGAACGGCTGGACGTCTCGCGGCAGACGATCAACGCCATCGAGACAGGCAAGTACGATCCGAGTCTGCCGCTGGCCTTCAAGATCGCGCGGCTGTTCGGTTCACGGATCGAGACGATATTCCTGGATGGCGAGAAGTGAATCGCCGTCACGACAAGAACAAGGGGAAAGCACGATGAAACTTGGCGGCAAGCGCAATGGCGCCTGGATCGCGATCGCGGTGGCAATCGCCGTCCCGATCCTGCAGATGCGGCACAACAGCGCACGCGGCGAGCCCCCGCCCGCGGTCCAGCCGCCTGTACCCAGCGGCGCGCAGCCGCTGGATGTGCTCAAGCTCGGCAGCCTGACGCTCAAACCCTGCGAATTGACGCAGCCCGGCAGCGCGGCGACGACCGCGGCGTATTGCGCACCCTTCGAGGTGCCGGAGAACCGAGCCGATCCGCATTCCCGCAAGATCCGGCTCAAGCTGGCGATCGTGAAAAGCGACGCGCAGGTCGCGGCGAAGGACCTGGTGGTGTATCTCGCCGGCGGACCCGGCGAAGCCGCCACGCAAAGCTACGCCCAGATCGCGCCGGCCTTCGCACCCTTGCGCAGGCACCACGACATCCTGCTGCTGGACCAGCGCGGCACCGGCGGCTCGCATCCGCTCGATTGCCCGGAGGCCGCCAGGGCGATGCAGGCCAGTTCCGACCAGCCGTTCGATGCCCGGCGCGTGCGCGAACAAACCGCCCGGTGCCTGGCCGAGGTCGACAAGACTTCCGATCCGCGTTACTACACGACGACCGATGCGGTCGCGGATCTGGAAGCGGTGCGGCAGGCGCTGGGCGATCCGACGTTCGACCTGGTCGGCATCTCCTACGGCACGCGCATGGCGCAGCAGTACGCACGCGCGCACCCGGACGCCGTGCGCAGCATCGTGCTGGACGGCGTGGTGCCGAACCAGTTGATCCTCGGCGAGGACTTCGCGACCAATCTCGAGCGCGCGCTGAAGCTGCAATCGGATGCGTGCGTGGCCGCGCCCGCGTGCAAGGCCGCGTTCGGCGATCCGTTCGCGGCGGTGCATGCCCTGCATGACAAGCTGCGCGCGCAAGCGGCGCAGGCGACATTTCCGAATCCGAAGACATTCCAGCCCATGGCCAAGCCGGTCACGGCGGATACGCTCGCAAGCGTGGTGCGGCTGTTCTCCTACAACGCCGAGACTGCCGCGTTGCTGCCGCTGACCGTGGCGCAGGCGGAAAAGGGTGATTACACACCGCTGATGGGCCAGGCGCAGATCTTGGCAGGGAGTCTGGATACCGCGATGAATACCGGCATGCAGTTGTCGGTGATCTGCACTGAAGACGCCGACCTGCTGCAACCGCGCCCGCAGGATGCCGGCACGATACTCGGCAGCGAGATCGTGGAGGCGGTCAAGGCCGAATGCGCGGTCTGGCCGCATGGCGCGCCGCCGACGGATTTCCACGCACCGTTCAGGTCGTCCATTCCGACCCTGCTGCTCTCGGGCGAACGCGATCCGGTCACGCCGCCACGCTACGCGGACGAAGTGCTGCGGGGCTTGAGCGATGCGCGTTCGCTCGTCGCCGGCGGCATGGGACACAGCATCCTGGTTCGCGGCTGCGTGCCGAAACTGGTGGACCAGTTCGTCACCGATTTGCAGCCGAAGAAGCTGGATGCAGGATGCGTCAGGCAGATCGGACCGGTGCCCGCATTCGTGAATTTCAATGGAGCCGCACCATGATTGAGGTCAAGAACCTGCACAAGGCCTTCGGCGAGGTGAAAGCCGTGGACGGGGTGTCGTTCACCGCGCGCGACGGCGAGATCACCGGCCTGCTCGGCCCCAACGGCGCAGGCAAGACCACCACGCTGCGCATGCTCTACACGCTGATGGAACCCGATACCGGGCAGGTGCTGGTGGACGGCATGGACGCCGCCCGCGATCCGGTCGCGGTGCGGCGCGTGCTCGGTGTGCTGCCGGATGCGCGGGGGCTTTACAAGCGACTGACCGCGCGCGAGAACATCGATTACTTCGCACGCCTTCACGGGATCGAGGATGCGACGATGCACGTGCGCCGGGAAGCGCTCACCGACGCGCTGGAGATGCGCGACATCCTGGATCGCCGCACCGAAGGCTTCTCGCAAGGCCAGCGCGTGAAGACCGCGATCGCGCGCGCACTGGTGCACGATCCGAAGAACATCATCCTGGACGAGCCGACCAACGGGTTGGACGTGATGAGCACGCGCGGGCTGCGCCGCTTCATGCAACAGCTGAAGGGTGAAGGCCGCTGCGTGTTGTTTTCCAGCCACATCATGCAGGAGGTCGCGGCGCTCTGCGACCGCATCGTGGTGATCGCGCGCGGCCGCGTGGTCGCGGATGAAACGCCCGATGCCCTGCGCGCGCAGACCGGCGAATCGAACCTGGAGGATGCCTTCGTGAAGATCATCGGCAGCGAAGAAGGACTTGCGGCATGAACACGGCAGTGGGTGGGACCGTTCACCGGCCGCGGACCCGCCGCACGAACGCGATCGTCGCGGTGTGGTGGAAAGAGGTTCTCGAAAACCTGCGCGACAAGCGCACGGTGATGAGCGCGCTGATCTACGCGCCGCTGTTCGGGCCGCTCATGTTCGTGGTGCTGATGAACGTGATGATCAACCACGAGATGGCCAAGGCCGAAGGCCCGCTGAAGGTGCCGGTGATCGGCGCGCAGTACGCGCCCAACCTCATTGCTGCGCTGAAGCAGCAGGGCCTCGACCCGCAGCCGTCCGTCGGCGACCCGGAAGCGGCGGTGCGCAACCGCGATGCCGACGTGGTGCTGCGCATTCCCTCCGATTACGCCAAGGCCTGGTCGAAGGGTGAACCCGCGCAGGTGGAACTGATCTACGACGCTTCGCAAACCAGCACCAGCACGCCGCGCGAACGGCTGGAAGGCATGCTGAAGAACTACATCCGCCAGCAGGGCGCGATGCGGCTGGTCGCGCGCGGACTTTCACCCGGCATCGCCACGCCGGTGGTGATCGCCGATCGGGACCAGTCCACGCCGCAGTCGCGCTCCGGGCTGGTGTTCGGCATCCTGCCCTACTTCTTCGTGATCGCGATCTTCGTCGGCGGCATGTATCTCGCCATCGACCTCACCGCCGGCGAGCGCGAGCGGCAATCGCTGGAACCGCTGTTCGCCAATCCGGTGGCGCGCTGGCGCATTCTGGTCGGCAAGCTCGGCGCGATCTGCGCGTTTTCACTGGCAAGCCTGGTGCTGTGCGCGATCGGCTTCGCGGCCGCCGGCCACTTCATGCCGGCGGAGAAACTCGGCATGTCGTTCGATCTGGGCGCGACGTTCATCGGCAAGGCACTGCTGCTGGAGCTGCCGCTGCTGGCGCTGTTTGCGGTATTGCAGACGCTGGTCGCCGCATTCGCCAAGAGCTACCGCGAGGCGCAGACGTACCTGAGCTTCCTGATGATCCTGCCGATCCTGCCGTCCATGCTGATGAGTTTCATGCCGGTGAAACCCGTGACCTGGATGTACGCGGTGCCGCTGCTCGGGCAGCAGATCGGCATCAGCGAACTGCTGCGCGGCCGCTCGATCGGCATGGGCGACATCGGCATCGCGCTGGTGTGCGGCTTTGCCGCGACGGTCATCGTCGGATTGATCACCGCGCGGATCTACAAGACCGAGCGTTTGGCGATTTCGGCTTGACCCGGAACAGGCAGCAGAAATTCGTGATCCTATATTCGTCATTCCGGCGAAAGCCGGAATCCAGTGACTTTGTGCCAGAACGAACCATCCTTCACTGGATCCCGGCCAATCCATGGCCGGGATGACGGCTGGGAGAGTGTGCCTGCGCGTGACGATTACAGGAAAGCCGACACCCGCTCCGCGACTTCCCGCGGATGCTGCAGGTGCAGGTGGTGCCGTCCGCCGATCCGCTCGATGCGGATGTCGCGCACGCAAGCCGCGCGAGCTTCCATCAACGCGCAGGGCAGATACGGCGTTTCCGGATCGGCCAGCAGCAGCAAGGTTGGCGCTTCGATGCCGGCGAGCAGGCGACGCAACTGCAGTTCATCCATGCGCAGTGGCGTGGGCAGGCGCAGGCGCACATCGCTGCTCCAAACGCACCCACCTTCGACTTGTCGCAATCCGCGTTCGACCAGCTCGCGCGCTTCATCTGCGGTCAGATCGCCGATCGCGACGCGTGCCGCAAGTGCCTCGTCCACATTCGCGAATACGCGCGGCGCGCGCCGGCCGACGCTGCGTTGCGCTTCCGCCTCGCGCCAGCGCGCGAGCGTCTGTGAACCGTCGTCCGCCAGCGGACCGAGCCCTTCGATCAAGGCCAGCTTTTCGATGCGCGCCGGTGCCGCGGCGGCTGTCAGGCTGGCCACCCCCGCGCCCAGCGAATGCCCCAGCAAACGGAAGCGTTGCAATTGCAACGCATCCGCCGCGTTCAGCAGGTGGTCCACGTAATCCACGACGTGGTAGCGTCCAACGCCACGCGGCAGATGCGCGCTGCGGCCGTGCCCCGGCATGTCCGGCGCGATCACGCGGAAGTCTTTCGCGAGCAACGGCGCGAGCGCGGCGAAACTCGCGGCGTTGTCCAGCCAGCCGTGCAGCGCCAGCAGGGGCGGCGCTTCCGGCTCACCCCATTCCAGCGCGGCGAGCGGGCCGAAGGGAAGATCGAGAGCCAGTTCTCGCACGTTCTTTCTCCGTTCGCCCTGAGCGTAGTGGCCGAAGGCCGCGGAGTCGAAGGGCAAAGTGCTTCGACTTCCTCGCTCCTCAAGGCGCGGCCATCCTTGGCCGCTCCCCGCGTCGCTTGCTGATGCTCGCGCAGCCTGTCCTGAGCATGTCGAAGGGCTCAGCACGAACGGGAACTTTGAACTACACCCAACCCTGCAAGTGCTTCAACGCCAGCTGCGCCAGCACGCTCGCGTGCGCAGGCGTCGCGTTCAGCGCGGGGATGTAGGCAAAGCGCTCGCCGCCGTGGGTGAGGAAGCTCGCGCGATAGCGCAGCGCGACTTCCTCCAGCGTTTCCAGGCAGTCCACCGCGAAGCCGGGGCACAGCACGTCCAGTGTCTTCACACCCTGCTTCGGCAGCGCGGCAATGGTTTCATCGGTGTACGGATGGAGCCAGCGCTGAGCGCCCACGCGCGACTGGAAGGCGACGATCATCTCGTCATCGGTCATCCCCAGCGCGTCGCGCAGGCGCCGTGCGGTCTCATGGCATTGATGGAAATACGGATCGCCCGCGCGCACGCTTGCCTGTGGCAGGCCGTGGAAACTGAGCAGCAGCTTCTGCGCGCGCCCGTGCTGCGCCCAATGCGCGAGCACGCTGGCCGACAGGGCGGCGAGGTAACCCGCGTCGTCGTGGTAATCGTTGGTGGTGCGCACTTCCGGCGGCCAGCGCAGCGATTTCAGCATATCAGCGAGCGCATCCACCACCGACCCTGTCGCCGCACCGGAGTACTGCGGATACAACGGCAGCAGCAGCACGCGCCGCACGCCTTCGGACTGCAGGCGAATGATGGTGTCGCGCACGGATGGAGCGCCATAGCGCATCGCCAGCTCCACGCGTACACCGGCTGCGTGCCTCGCCACCTCGCCCTGCACGGCTTGCGCGAGCTGCGCGCTCAGCACCGCCAGCGGCGAGCCTTCGTGCGTCCAGATCTTGGCGTAGGCCTCGGCCGAACGGCGCGGCCGTACGCGCAACACGTAGCCGTGCAGGATCGGCCACCACAATGCGCGCGGCAGTTCCACCACGCGCGAATCGGAGAGGAATTCGGCCAGGTACCGACGCACGGCACGCGGCGTGGGTGCCACCGGCGTGCCCAGATTGACCAGCAGCACGGCGGTGCTGTCGGCACGATCACGTGCAGGATGTTCGAGGCCGATGTAACGCGTCATGCGCCTTTGCGGAACTCTGAGCGACACGCGCAGTCTGCCACAGGCGAGGTCCACGTTAAGCGGAGAGTGGGATGCCGCCGACCACACTGCGCGCCAGAGTGGCTGCTTCCGGAGGATCCATGTCGAATCGAATCGCTCGCGTGCTGGGCATGCTTGCCCTCGCACTGCTGTTTCCCGTCCTGACCGCGCACGCGGATGAACGCGACGCGGCGATCACCCGCGCCCAGACCGCCACGCGCGTGCTGGCCGACATCATGAAAGCGCCGGACAAGGCGATCCCGCACGACCTGTTGCGCGATGCCTACGCGATCGCGGTGATTCCGAACGTGATCAAGGTCGGGCTGGTGTTCGGCGGCAGGCACGGCGACGGCCTGATCGCGGTGAAATCGCCGGATGGCACCTGGTCCAATCCGGTGTTCCTCAGCCTGACCGGCGGCAGCGTGGGTTTCCAGGCCGGCGTGTCCTCGACGGACGTGGTGCTGGTGTTCCGTACGCGCCGAGGCGTGGATTCGATCGTCAACGGAAAGTTCACGATCGGCGCCGACGCGCACGCCGCGGCCGGGCCGGTCGGGCGCAACCTGAACGCGTCCACCGATGCGGCCATGCAGGCGGAGATCTATTCCTACTCGCGTTCGCGGGGCCTGTTCGCCGGCGTGTCGCTGGATGGCGCGGTTCTGCGCATGGACGACGATGCGAATGCGGCGATTTACGGGCCCGGCATTACCCCGCGACGGATTTTCGAAGGCGGAGTGTCCGACGTGCCCGCGCCGGTCGTGCATTTCCGGGATGAGCTGGAGGAAGTCTCCCAATAGGATCCGGGGTTCGGCTTTCGGCCGGATGAAGCACCGCGGCGCAACCAAACCGGGAACCCGGCAAACATCAATGGAACGCCCTCTGGAGTACACTTCCCGTCAGCTAATGCGTTGAATCCAGAGCCGTCGCGATGACGCCGCTCCTTCGCTCCCCAGAGGTTTCCCCATGTTCGGATTGGATAGTTTTTGGCACTGGATCATCCTGCTGGTCGTGGTGCTGTTGATTTTCGGCACCGGCAAGCTGGCCAAGATGGGCCCCGATCTCGGCAATGCCGTGCGCGGGTTCAAGAAGGCGCTGCACGGCGAGGATGAAGCTGAAGCGGGCAAGCCGGCATCGCCGGACAAGCTGCAGGCCGACCCGCCGCCGGCTTCGCACTCCTCCGCCGGAGAGCAGCGCGACGCGAACGGATCGAAGTAATCCTTCGGCCGTTTCGGTGGCTGGTTCACCATGATTGATCTCAGCGTCGGCAAACTGCTGTTGCTGGCAGTGATCGCGCTCCTCGTGCTGGGTCCGGAGAAACTGCCCGGCGCTGCGCGCACCGCGGGCGCGCTGGTGCGCCGCATGCGCCGCGGATGGGACAGCGTGCGCGCGGAAGTGACGCGCGAACTGGAAGCCGAGGAATTGCGCGCCAAACTGAAGGAAGCCCAGGACGCCACCCGCGCGGCGATGGCGCAGGTTCGCGCGCAAACCGATGTCGCGAGCGGCACGCTTGGCCATGTCGCGCAGGACGCGCGCAAGCTGATGCATTCCACGCTCGACGACGCGGCACCGTCGCAGCCGTTGGCGGCTCCCGATCCAGATCCGAAGACCGAGGCGCACGATGGCCGCGCCGGATGACCTGCGCCCGCAGGAAGAGGACGAGACTTCTTCCGAGCAGGGCTTCATGAGCCACCTGATCGAACTGCGCGCGCGCCTGCTGA
>DASSFA010000304.1:0-5268 GCA_035694895.1 Rhodanobacteraceae bacterium
CCGTTGCCGGGCGATGCGGTGGCGGGTTTCATCACGCGCGGGCGCGGCGTCACCGTGCACCGCGCCGATTGCCCGGCGCTGGCGCGATTGCGCGCACGCGCACCCGAGCGCGTGATCGAGGTGCACTGGGGCGAGACCGGCGAGCGGGCCTACGACGTGGAGATCGCCATAACCGGTTACGACCGCAAGAACATCCATCGCGACGTCACCAATGCGATCGCGAATTCCGGCGCGCACATCGCGGCGTCGGGCAGCCGGGTCGATCCGGTGCGCGGAGAAGTGCAGATGCGCTTCACCCTGCGCCTGCGCGATTTCGGCGAGCTCGCGGCCTTGCTGGACAAGCTCGTGGCGTTGCCCAACGTGCTGGATGCGCGCAGGCTTGCCGCACACTGAATCGCGGTCCGTCGCGCGGCCCGCGCAAGCGGCATGGTGCTAAGCTGATCGCGGTTCAAATCGCCGCAACACGATGATCGGACGCAACGACCCCCCTGCGCGCGACCCGCGTGCGCGCACCGAGCCGACGCTCGGCAACCTCGACCAGCTCGACGTGCCGCCTCGGCGCGCGACCGGCGACGGATTGCCACCGCTGAAGGCCAATCCGCCGCGCCGCGATCTGCGCGCTCAGCGGCGTTCGGCGTGGCCGTGGGCGCTGGCCGCGCTGATTGCGATCGTCGGGATCGGCGGCGCCTGGGTGTGGACGCACCAGAACGCCTTGCGCGCGGATCTGCCGCGCACGCAGTTGAACGCGATCCTCGCGCACGGCGACAGCGCGCTCGCCGCCGGCAAGTTGTCCGGTTCGCCCGACAGCGCGCGCGATCAGTACGAAGCCGCATTGGCGCTGGATCCGGACAGCGAACATGCGATCGCCGGATTGCGCAACGTCGGCAGTGCGGAACTGAAACGCGCGCAGGACGACATCGCGCACAATCGCCTGGAGGACGCTCGCGCCGCGCTGGAAGAGGCGCGCGGCCTGCTCGGCGGCGGCGCCGTGGCCAGCACCGAAGCGGCGTTGAACAAGGCGGCCAACCGTGGCGCGACCATCCAGGCCTTGCTGGACCAGGCGCGCGCGGCGTTGGCCTCCAACAACATCGAGGGCCAGGGCGGCGCGGCGGATCTGTTCCACCGCGTGCTGGTCAGCGATCCCGACAATGCGGTCGCGCGCCACGGCATGGACCAGGTCGGCTCGGCGCTGGCCACGCAGGTGCAGGACCAGTTGAAGAACAACGATCGTGTCGGCGCGCAGCGCACGCTGGATCGACTGGCCGCGCTGGTGCCGAACTACGCGGAGCTGCCCGGCCTGCGCGCCGCGATCGCGCAGGCCAAACAGGATTCGCAGGCGCGCCGCGACCAGTACCTCGCGCAGGGCGAAGCGGATCTGCGCGCAGGCAAGATCGCCGGCAGTGGTGACGACAATGCGATGGCGCAGTTCCAGGCCGCGCTCGCGGAAGACCCGAACAACGCGCAGGCTCAGGCCGGCCTGGGCCAGGTCGCGCAAGCGCTGGTGGTGCAGGCCAACGCCGCGATGGATGCGGGGCAGGCGGATGACGCCAGGCAACTGCTGGACGAGGCCGCCAAGCTCGCGCCGAAGTCGGCCGATCTCGCCGCCGCGCGTTCGCGCCTGCAGGCGCAGGCGCAGACTGCGGCCGCGCACAACGACAACGGCAGCGCCGCGCCGGCGCAGCCGGCGCTGACGCCCGCGCAATCGGCCAAGGTCGCGCGCATGGTCAAGCAGGCCGCCGCCGCCGCGCACGCCGGCGAACTGATGCTTCCACCGGGCGACAGCGCCTACGATCTCTATCGCGCCGCGCTCGCCATCGACGGCGACAACGCCGCCGCCCAGGCGGGCCTGCATGCGCTGCCGCAGATCGCACGCGAACTGTTTGGACGCGCGCTGCACGGCGGCAAGCTCGAGCACGCGGGCGATCTGCTCGCCACGCTGGCCCAGTTGAGCCCCGGCGACCCCGCGCTCGGCGGGATGCAGCAAAATCTCGGCGGAGCCTGGATCGCGCGGGCGCGCACGCTTGCGGATCGGGGACGGTACGACGACGCGCGCCGCGCGCTGGAAGAAGCGCGTCGGCTGACGCCGGATGATCCGCGGATCAATGAGGTGGATAACCGGATCGGCTATGGAAATTGAAGCGGGAGGGAAAGAGGGCAGGAAGCGCAAAGCACGTTTTTTCTGTCCCCTGCCAATTGTTTCCCCTCTTTCGAAGTCGAAAAGCGCCGGAACGGCCCTGCATGACACGTCCATCGCCTGATTCAGGCGCGGTGCTCGTCTTCGGCGCGAGCAGCCAGATCGGTTTCTTCCTCTTGCCAATGCTGGTCGAATGCGGCGCGCACGTGCTGGCGGTTTCGCGTCGCGCGCATGCCGATCAAAACGGCGTGACATGGCTGCGCGGCAACCTGCCGGATAACCCGCCGCAGGATGTTTCTGAAGTGCAAGCCATCGTCAGCTTCGGTCCGATGGATGCGCTCGCCGCATGGCTGGCGCACGCGCCGCTTCCGGCGTTGCGCCGCGTGATCGCGACCAGCTCGATGAGCGCCGAAAGCAAGCGCGACTCGCGCGTGCCGGCCGAGCGCGCGCTGGCGCAGCGATTGCGCGATGCGGAAGCCGCGCTCGCGTCCGTTTGCACGCGGCACGGGATCGCCTGGACGGTGCTGAGACCGACCCTGATCTATGGCGCCGGGATGGATCGCAGCCTCACGCCGCTCGCGCGTCGCGCGATGCGCACCCGCATGTTCGCGTTGCCTCCGGGTCGCGGTCTGCGCCAGCCCGTGCACGCGCAGGACATCGCGTTCGCGGTGATCGCGGCCATGTGGTGTCCGGAGAGCGCGGGCCGCGTAATCCCGATCGGTGGTGGCGAACGCCTCACCGCGGCGCAGATGTTCGAGCGCGTGCGCGGGAGCCTTTCCGTGCGGACGTGCCCCGTTCCGGTTCCGCGGCTTGCCGTGTCCGTTTCACGGCGCCTGCTTCCGCGACTGCGCGGGCCGCTGTCGCGGCTGGATAGCGATCTGATCGCCGACAACACCGAACTCGAGCGCCTGCTGGACGTGCATCCGCGCGCGTTCGCGCCGGATGCGTGCACATGGACCCCGCCGGGTATCGCCGGCGCGCGCCGCTAGACTGCGCGTCGTGAATACACCCTTGCCCATGCCTGTTTCGGTCGTGCTCTGCACTTACAACGGCGAGCGCTGGTTGCCCGAACTGTGGCGCAGCCTGCTCGCGCAGACGCACGTGCCGGACGAGATCGTGGTGCGCGATGACGCGTCTTCCGACGGCACTTTCGCCTTGCTCGAAAACTTGCGCGGGGCGGCGCTGGCGCGCGGCGTTCGCGTCACGCTCGCGCGCAACGAACGCAACCTCGGTTTCGTCGGCAACTTCGAGGCGGCGCTCGCCGATGCCACCGGCGCGATCGTGTTCCTGTGCGACCAGGACGATATCTGGCACCCGCAAAAGATCGCGCTGATGCTGGCGCAATTCGAACGGCGGCCCGGCCTGTTGCTGCTGCATTCGGATGCACGGCTGGTGGATGAGGCGGGCATCGACATGCATTGCGGCCTGTTCGAGGCCCTGGAAGTCACCCGCCGCGAACGTGCGCTGATCCACTCCGGCCGCGCCTTCGATGCGTTGCTGCGCCGCAATCTGGCGACCGGCGCGACGCTCGCGTTCCGGCGTTCGCTGCTGAAGGACGTCGCGCCATTCCCGCCGGAATGGGTACATGACGAATGGCTGGCGATCATCGCCGCGGCGATCGGCGAAGTGGATTGCCTGGAGCAGCCGCTGATCGACTACCGCCAGCACGGCGGCAACCAGATCGGGGCCCAGTGGCGCGGCGTCGGCAAGTCGCTGGAACGCGCCGGCCAGCCGCGCCAGCCGTATCTGTCGGGGTTGATCGCGCGCACGCAAGTTTTGCTCGCGCGCGCGCCAGCCTTCCGTTTTCGGGAAGCGCGCCGGCGCGCATTGCAGCGAAAACTGGCGCATCTGCGCTGGCGGGCCTCCATGCCGGCCTGCCGGCCGTGTCGCCTGCCGGCGGTCCTGCTGGAAGCGGCGCGGGGCGGCTACGCACGCTACGCGCGGGGAATGCGAGCCGTGGCCTACGATCTGTTCGGCCGAAACTGAGCGGCAGCGGCTGAACATTCAATGATTGAACGTTGTCGAACCGTGTGCTTTGTACCGGAGTTCCGGCGGTACCTTTCGATTAAACTGCGACGACCCTCTTTCAGGTGAATAGTTTGCCGGCTTTTCTGTCCCGCCTCCGCGATGCCTGGCTGCGCGCCTGGCCGGTGACGCGCTGGCCGCTGTTGATCGGCATCGGCTTCATGATCGGGTTCCTGTTGCCGTACACGCTGGTGCTGGATGCGCGGGTGCGCGCGCGGGTGGGCGAAATCGCGTTCTCGCAGCCGACCCGGGTATTTGCAAAACCCGTGCGGCTTGCCCCCGGCGAGGCGATGAATGCCGATGCGCTGGCGCTTGAATTGACCAGCGCCGGTTACACGCAGGAACAGAACGAGGCGCGCGTGCCCGGCACCTTCAGCCGGGATGGCGAGCGCTTCGTGATCGCCTCACGCGGTTACGCCGATCCCGCCGGCGGCGAACTGCCGCGGCGCGTGCGCGTGACGCTCTCGCACGGCCAGATCGATTCGGTGAAGGACCTGACTTCCGGCCACATGCTGCACGAGACGCATCTGGATCCGGCGCGCATCGCCACGCTGTACGGCGCCGAGCAGGAAGAGCGCCAGGTGGTGAAGCTGGATGAGCTGCCGCCGCTGCTCGTGAGCGGCCTGCAGGCGGTCGAGGATCGCGACTTCAAGCACCACTGGGGCATCGACGTCACCGCGATCCTGCGCGCCGCGTTCGCCAACCTGCGCGCGGGCCACGTGGTGCAGGGCGCGTCCACGCTGACGCAGCAGCTCGTCCGCAACCTCTTCCTCGACCGCAACAAGAGCTTCGTCCGCAAGTTCAACGAGGCGCTGCTGTCGGTATTGATCGAGGCGCATTACACCAAGGCGCAGATCCTCGATGCGTACTGCAACGAGGTGTTCCTCGGACAGCAGGGCAACCAGGCGGTGCACGGCTTTGCGGCGGCGTCGCAGTTCTATTTCTCGCGCCCGGTCCAGACATTGCGTCCGCAGGAGGACGCGCTGCTTGTCGGCATGATCCAGGGCCCGAGCATCTACGATCCGCGCCGCTATCCCGAACGCGCCTTGGCGCGCCGCAACGTCGCGCTGGACATGTTCCATGCAACCGGCCTGTTGAGCGATGCGCAA
>DASSFA010000305.1:0-11129 GCA_035694895.1 Rhodanobacteraceae bacterium
CGAACGCGATCCGATCCAGGTCCACGTTCCCGCCGCTGAGGATCAGCCCCACGCGCCTGCCGCGGAAACGCTCGCGCTGCGAGAGCAGCGCCGCGAGCACGGTCGACGAGGAGGGCTCGATCGTCTGCTTGAGGTGCGTCCAGAGGAGGCGCATGGCGGCAAGCACCTGCTCGTCGGTTACGGTGACGATCTCGACTGCGTTTCCGCGCAGCAATTCGAAATTGATTTCGCCGATGGTCGCGCGCAAGCCGTCGCAGATCGTGTCCGGCTTGATGTCGGTGACGCGCTCGCCGCGACGCAGCGATTGATAGCCGTCGTCCGCGCCGGCGGGTTCCGCCGCGATCAGTCGCGTGGCTGGCGACAGCGCGCGCGCCACGATCGCGCTGCCGGACATGAGCCCGCCACCGCCCAGAGGCGCGATCAGCACGTCCAGCTCCGGCACCTGCTGCTGCAGCTCCAGTGCCGCAGTGCCCTGGCCCGCGATCACGTTGGCATCGGCATAGGGGTGGACGAGTGTCGCGCCGGTTTCGCGCTGGATGCGGGACGCGGCTTCCTCGCGCGCGGCCAGGGTGGGTGCGCAGTGGTGCAGCGTGGCACCGGCCGCCTCGATGTTTTCCAGTTTGGCGCGTACCGCACCCTCCGGCACCACGACATGCGCGGGAATGCCGCGCGTGCGCGCGGCCAGCGCCAGTGCCGCACCGTGGTTGCCGGAAGAGTGCGTCACCACGCCACGCCGCGCCTGGTCGTCGCTCAAGGCCCACACCGCGTTGCAGGCGCCGCGGAACTTGAATGCGCCGCCCACCTGCAGGTGTTCGCATTTGAGGTGCAGCACCGCGCCGGAGAGTTCATCCAGGGCGTCCGAGCGCATCACGGGCGTGACCACCGCGTGCGCGGCGATGCGCGCCGCTGCCGAGCGGACGTCTGCGATACTGATACTCGGGGTCGGATTCATGCGCACCTCACCAGGGACAAGGAATCTTAGCGGGATAACCCATGAATGCTTCCACCGGATCGCGAACCGACACGGTCGTCCGCCTGGCCGATTACCGGCCGCCGGCCTGGCGCGTCGAGCACGTCGAACTGACCTTCGACCTCGGCATAGATGAAACCCTGGTCGGCGCGCGCCTGCACCTGCGATGCGAGCGCGACGAACCGCTGTGGCTGGACGGCGAGGAACTGGAACTGCTGGAGCTCGTGCTGGATGGGCGCGCCCTGGCCGCTGCGGATTACACACTGGATGCATGCGGGCTGACGCTTCCCGGCGCGCGCGACGGCAGCGTGCTGGAAACGAAGGTGCGCATCGCGCCGGCCCGCAATACGGAACTTTCGGGCTTGTACCTTTCGGGATCGCGACAGTCGGGCTTCCTGCTGACGCAATGCGAGGCGCAAGGCTTCCGCCGGATCACCTTCTTCCCCGATCGCCCGGACGTGCTGGCGAAATATTCCGTCACGCTGCGCGCCGATCGCGCGCGCTTTCCCGTGCTGCTGGCCGGCGGTGACCCGCAGGGCGCGGGCGAACTGCCGGACGGACGGCACTGGGCGCGCTTCGCGGATCCGTATCCCAAGCCCAGTTACCTGTTCGCGTTGGTGGCCGGGCACCTGGAGAAAATCGAGCGCGCCTACCGCACCGCCGACGGTCGCGACGTCACCTTGCGCATCTTCGCGGAAGCCGACGCCATCGGCGGCTGCGGTTACGCGATGGATGCGCTGGAGCGTGCGATGCGCTGGGACGAGCGCGTGTACGGTCGCAATTACGATCTTGCCATCTTCAACGTCGTCGCCACGCACGATTTCAACATGGGCGCGATGGAGAACAAGGGCCTCAACATCTTCAATGCCAAATATCTCCTTGCGGATCCCGACACCACCACCGACGACGAGTACCGCCACATCGAGGCGGTGATCGCGCACGAGTACTTCCACAACTGGAGCGGCAATCGCGTGACCTGCCGCGACTGGTTCCAGCTCAGCCTGAAGGAAGGCTTCACCGTTTTCCGCGAGCAGCAGTTCTGCGCCGACATGCAATCTGCCGCGCTGCAGCGCAT
Source organism: Rhodanobacteraceae bacterium (assembly GCA_035694895.1). Lineage (GTDB taxonomy): Bacteria > Pseudomonadota > Gammaproteobacteria > Xanthomonadales > Rhodanobacteraceae > 66-474. Next base: position 2,046 of record DASSFA010000305.1, read on the forward strand.
AGATGAAGTGTCCACGTTGCGGCGCGTGCAGTTTCCGGAGGATGCAGGGCCTCTCGCGCATCCGGTGCGTCCCGCCGAATACACCGCGATAGACAACTTCTACACGCCGACGGTTTACGAGAAAGGCGCGGAACTGGTGCGCATGATTGCGGGGCGCCTCGGGCCCGAACGCTTCCGCCGCGGCACCGATTTGTATTTCTCGCGCAACGACGGACGCGCTGCAACGATCGAGGATTTCCTGGGTGCGCTGGGCGACGCGAATGGTCTCGATCTTTCGCCGTACCTCGCCTGGTACGCGCAGGCCGGCACGCCGCAGGTGGGCGCGAGCGGCGATTACGACCCCGTGGCGCGGACCTACACGCTGACCCTTGCGCAAACGACCGCTCCCACGCCCGGGCAGGCGAAGAAGTCGGCCCTGCCGATTCCGGTGCGCGTTGCGCTGTTCGCACCCGATGGCAGGCGCATCCCGATGCGTTCGCACGACGACCCCGGGCGCGTGCACGAGGAGTGCGTGCTGGAGCTGACGCAACGCGAGCAGCGCTTCGTGTTCGTGCAGGTGGACGCGCGCCCGGTGCCGTCACTGCTGCGCGGTTTTTCCGCGCCCGTGCAATGGCGGTATGCGTACGCGCCGCGCGAACTGGCGTTGCTGCTGCGCCATGAGAGCGAAGGCTACGACCGCTGGAATGCGGGCCAGCAACTCGCCGCGGCCGCGTACGACGCGCTGCACGCCGGGGCGCAGGATCGTTCCTCGCTGGACGCATGGTGCGGGGCGCTGGCGGAGTTGTTCGAGGCCGACGCGGCGCAGCTCGATCCGGCGTTGCTCGCGGACTTGCTGACGCCGCCCTCTTCGGTCGAGCTCGACGCGCGCCACGAGCCGCTCGATCCCGAACGCGCGCACCTGGCGCGCGAGGCCCTGGAGAACGTGCTCGCGAGCAGGCTGGGCGGGCGCCTGCATGCACGCTATCGCGCATTGCACGAGAACGAGACCGGCGCGCTGGATGCGTCCGCGCAGGCGCGCAGGCGCCTGAAAGGCCGCGTGCTTGCGCTGTTGCTGCGCGCCGATCCGCGCGAGGGCGCGGCGCTGGCCGTCGCCCAATACGAACAGGCACGAAGCATGACCGATCGGCTGTCCGCGATGGCCGCGCTGGTGCGCATGGGCGCGCCGCAAGCCGGGGAAGTGCTGCGCGCCTTCCGCACGCGCCATGACGGCAAGCCGCTGGTGCTGGACAAATGGTTCGCGTTGCAGGCGCAGGCGCCCGAGCGCGAAACGCTGGCGCGCGTGCAGGCGCTCGGTACCGATCCGGCTTTCAGCCTGCACAACCCCAATCGCGTGCAGGCATTGCTCGGCGCGTTCGCGCGGGGGAATCCGGTGGGCTTCCATCGGCCGGATGGCGAGGGCTACCGCTACATCGCGCAGAAGGTGATCGAGATCGACGCGCTCAACCCGCAGAACAGCGCGCGCCTGGCCAAGTCCTTCGAGAGCTGGCACAAGCTGGAACCGCGGCGGCGCGCGGCGGCTGGCGAAGCGCTGGAAATGCTGCACCGGCAGCCGGCGCTCTCCCGCGATCTCGCCGACCTGGTGTCACGATTGCGCGCGGCCCGGTAGGCGCGGCATTGACGCCGCAGCGCGTCGCTGACCGGTTCTGCGGAGATCAGGCGCGCAGCGCCTCGTCGATCTCCAGCATGTGACGCTCGATCGAACTCAGGATTTCGGTGCGCTCGTTGCCGTTGGCGCGCAGTTCCTCGGCCATCAATTCGAGCCGGCCGCGCTCCACGAAGGCATCGTGGCGCTGGCGCACCTCTTCGTAATCGCTCAAGTCCGCTGTCATGAAGGTCACGGGCATCTCCCCTGATCGGACGGGATGAATCCTCGCCCGGATTCCTGCACGGCCCATGCCGATGATATGGAAATCGGAATGGGCATCACGGAAACTTTTGTGACACTCGGGCATTGATCGCAATTGCCCGCGCCGATCGGGCCCGCCAACCGCTTCGGCTCGCCCTTTAACGCTCCATTTACCTTTGCGCTACGATACTGGCCGCGCAAACCCGCCAGGCGGGTGATGCGCTCAGCCTGTTGTACGCTAGTACCGGTTCAACGTTTCTGGCGCCCGGCACACGGTCTTCCTGGATTCCCCCTGTTCCTGACGACCGCCGGGCGCCAGTCCTTTTCAGAGTGGTTGGGAATTCGATCTGCCGTGTTCGGCAGTTCCCGTGCCTTCGAACTGCTGCCCGCGATCGACCGGTGCGTCCTCCCGCCGGCGCGCGGCCGGCCCCTGAGTACCGGCCTCGACGTGCTCGCTCGACGCTTAGCGCCGGCGGGAGTGCATGTAGTCGGATGCACCGAGCGTGCCAATCTTCCGCCGTAACCACCCCGCTAAAATATCCCGATGAATCCTTCCTGTGACGTAATTGTTGTCGGGGGCGGCCATGCCGGCACGGAAGCCGCACTTGCGGCTGCCCGTTGCGGCGCGCGCACGCTGCTGCTGACCCACAACGTCGAGACGATCGGTGCGATGAGCTGCAATCCGGCCATCGGCGGCATCGGCAAGGGCCACCTGGTCAAGGAGATTGATGCGCTCGGCGGCGCGATGGCGCATGCGGCCGACCGGGCGGGCATCCAGTGGCGCACCTTGAATGCTTCGAAAGGCCCCGCGGTGCGCGCCACGCGCTGCCAGGCCGATCGCGCGCTGTATCGCACCGTGATCCGTCGCATGGTGGAAACGCAACCGAACCTGCAGGTGTTCCAGCAGGCGGTCGATGACCTGATCATCGAGAACCACCGTATCGTCGGCGTCGTCACCCAGATGGGTCTGCAGCTCCGCGCGCGCTGCGTGGTGCTGACCACCGGCACCTTCCTGTCCGGCAAGATCCACATCGGCTTTGCGAATTATTCCGGCGGCCGCGCGGGCGATCCACCGGCGACCATGCTCGCGCAGCGCCTGCGCGAATTGCCGTTGGGCGCCGACCGCCTGAAGACCGGCACGCCGCCGCGCATCGACGGTCGCAGCATCGATTATTCGGTTTTCAGCGAGCAACCCGGCGACGATCCGGCGCCCGTGTTCTCCTATCTGGGCTCGCGCGACGAACATCCGCGCCAGGTGTCTTGCTGGATCACGCACACGTCCGAACGCACCCACGAAATCATCCGCGCAGCGCTGGATCGTTCGCCGCTGTACACCGGCAAGATCGAGGGCATCGGCCCGCGCTATTGCCCGTCGATCGAGGACAAGGTGGTGCGCTTCGCGGAAAAGGCCTCGCACCAGATCTTCATCGAACCCGAAGGGCTGGAAACGACCGAGATTTATCCCAACGGCATTTCCACCTCGTTGCCGTTCGATGTGCAGGAGGAGCTGGTGCGCTCAATCCGCGGCTTCGAGCACGCGCACATCACGCGCCCGGGTTACGCGATCGAGTACGACTATTTCGATCCGCGCGGCCTGCACCCGTGGCTGGAGACGAAAGCCATTCCCGGCCTGTATTTCGCCGGCCAGATCAATGGCACCACGGGTTACGAGGAGGCCGCGGCGCAAGGCCTGCTCGCCGGCTTGAATGCGGCGCGCGCCGCGCGCGAACAGGCACCGTGGTACCCGCGTCGCGACGAGGCCTATCTCGGCGTGCTGGTTGACGACCTCACCACCAACGGCACCCTGGAGCCCTACCGCATGTTCACCTCGCGCGCCGAATATCGCCTGCACCTGCGCGAGGACAACGCCGACCTGCGCCTGACCGAAAAGGGATTCGAGCTCGGCGTGGTGCCACAGGAACGCGTCGAAGCATTGCGCCGCAAGCGCGAAGCCGTCGAGCGTGAAACACAGCGTCTGCGCGAACTGCACGTCGCGCCCGCGAACGCGCGCGGCATGGCGCTGGCGAATTCGACGCTGGCGCTCACGCTCAGCCGCGAATGCAATGCGCTGGAATTGCTGCGGCGGCCGGAACTGGATTACGCCAGCCTCACTGCGATCGAGGGCTTCGGTCCGACGCTGGAAGACGAAAGCGCGGCTTGCCAGGTCGAGGTGCAGGCGAAATACGCGGGCTATCTCGAACGCCAGCGCGAGGAGATCGCGCGCGCGCAGCGGCACGAATCCACGCTGATTCCCCAGGGCTTCGATTACGACGCGGTGCGCGGGCTCTCGGCCGAGGTGCTGGCCAAGCTCAAGGCGGCGCGGCCGGAAAGCATCGGCCAGGCGCAGCGGGTCAGCGGGGTCACGCCCGCGGCGATTTCACTGCTGCTGGTGCACCTGCACCGCAAGCCGCGGCGCGAGGTCGCCTGATCCGCAGCCCCGCGCGGCGGAGCTCATCCGCCGGCACAGGCCGGAGGCCGGAGGCCGGAGAGCTCCGTGGCCGGATTCAAACGTTTGTATTAGGCTAGCCCCGCCTCCTTTCCGGCCTTTTGGGGACGACCATGCCGCGCATCCGCATCCTCGCCGGCGCACTCGCGCTGGCCATTTCCGGCAGCGCCGCTGCCGCGCAGTTCGACAACGTCGTCGTCTTCGGCGACAGCCTCAGCGACAACGGCAATCTCTCGATTGCCGAGCAACTGCCGTTTGCGCCATCGCGCTTCACCACCAATCCCGGCCTGGTGGCGATGGAGAACGTGGCCGATTACTACGGCATCACGCTGTCGCCTTCGATCCTCGGCGGCACCGATTTCGCGGTGGGGGGCGCCGGCGTGATCAACAACTCCGCGGCCGGCCCGATTCCGACGCTCCAGCAACAGGTCGCGCAATATCTTGGCGCGACCGGCGGCAAGGCCGACCCGAATGCGCTGTATTCGATGTGGGGCGGCGCGAATGACGTCTTCTACAACGTCGCGCTGTATCAAGCGGGCGCGATCACCCAGGCGCAACTCCAAACCAATCTGCAGGCTGCCGCGCAGACGGAACTTGGCCTCATCGCGGAACTCGGCAAGGCGGGTGCGCAACGCGTGATCGTGTTCAACCTGCCCGATATCGGGCAAACACCGTCTTCGCTGGCGCTGGGCCCCACCGCGGTGGCACAAGGTACAGGCTTGTCGGTCATCTACAACAGCACCTTGAATGCGGGTCTGGCGCAAACCGGCGTGGACATCATCCCGATCGACACGTTCGGCCTGATCCATGAAGTGATCGCCAACCCGTCGCTGTACGGATTCACGAACGTCACCGCCCCGGCTTGCGGCACCGCCCCCGGCACCACTTCGCTGGCCTGCGGTCCGCAGGGATCGGGCCTGCCCTACACCTACGCGGCCGGCGCGAACCAGACCTATCTCTTCGCCGATGGCGTGCACCCCACCACCGCCGCGCACGCGCTGCTCGGGCAGTATGTCGTGTCGGTGATCCAGGCGCCGGGGCAGCAGTCGTTGCTTGCCGAAGCTCCGCTTGCGGTGACCAATTCGGTGGACCGCAGCCTGCGCAACCAGGCGCTGGCCGGCATGGCGCAACCCGGCAACGGGGTGCGCTGGTTCGCCAATTACGATTACAACCAGCAGAAATACGACGCCACGATCAACACGCCGAAGAGCGACAACAACCAGAGCACGCTCACGGTGGGCGCGGATCTGCATCCTGATGATCACCTCGGGGTCGGCCTTGCATTGAGCGGCGCGCACCACAACGACGGCTTCGCGGATGCAGCCGGCGGGTTCAAGCTGGACGAATACCTGGTGTCGGCTTACGCGATGTACGGCTGGCAACAGGGTTACGTCGGCGCGATCGGCAGCGTCGGCCAGCTCAATTACCGCGACATCACTCGCAACATCGTGCTGGGTCCCGCGCTACGTACAGAAAGCGGCTCGACCTCCGGTTCGCATGTCGCGTTGGCAGTGACGGGCGGCTGGCTGTTCGGCTCCGATGCGTTGCGCACCGGTCCGTACGCGGAGATCGGCTATCAGCGCATCCGCGTCAGCGGTTTCGCCGAAAACGGCAACGACAGCACCGCGATGACCTTCGACCGGCAGGAACGCGAAGCGTTGATCGGCACCTTGGGCTGGCAGGTGATCGGCAGTTGGCAGGCCGGCGGCACCATGCTGCATCCGTTTGCGCAGTTGGCCTTTAACCACGACAGCAAGGCCGATCCGCGCGAGGTGCGCGCAGGTCTCGTCAACATGCCGGGCACCTTTGCGATGCCGGGCTTCACTCCCGACAAGACATGGGGCAGCGCGGGCCTGGGCGTGAACGCCGAGTTCAGTCCGGCGTTCTCGGCGTGGATCAGCTACGACGGCCGGTTCTCGGACAGCAACGAGCGCGACAACAGCTTGAACCTCGGCGCGAAGTTGAGTTTCTGAGCTGCCCGTCCTGAGCGCAGCCGACAGGGCCGGAGTCGAACGACCTGCGTTGCGACTCCGCTCGCTTCGCCAGCTACACTCAACGCGAACGGTCTCCCAACAAAAAGCCGCGCATACGCGCGGCTTTTTTTCTTGATGCGGCGTTCCGAGTGTTTATTTCTTTTTCTTGCTGAACTGGTTGTACAGCGCTTCCGCCTGGTCGTGCAGCGCGCTGGCCGCATCGTGCGAGAGTTCTGTAGTCTGCCCGTTCTCCTCGTGCTGGTTCAGCACGATGCTGCCGTTGTCATCCCAACCCACGCGATCGGTGGACTGGATCGGCGCACCCTTCTTCGACCGGGTTTCCTGCACCACCACCCACGGATGGCTGTTCTGGTACGCGTAATCGGTGCTGGTGTAATTGCCCTTGTCGCCGTGGTCCACGAGCTGACGGATGAACTCCACGCCATTCTGGTCGGAAAAGACCTGCCAGCTCTTGGCGGCCTGGTCGTTGGACGAGGTGCCTTGCGTGACCTTCATGCCGCCGATGCGGCCCTGCATGGTCTTGAAGTCCGACAGCATCTTGTCGGCTGCAGTCGGTTCGGCGATCAGTTTCAGATCGACCTGCGCGGGCGCGTTGTGGGTCAACACCGGGGTCTGCAGCGTGGTCGAATAGACACGCCCGGCGTTCTGCATCTTCGCTTCGAGAACGTAGATGTCGGTCTGCTTGATCTGCTTGGGGTTGAAACTGATATTGAACTGCTGCGGGAAGTGCGGCGGCGCGAACGTCTGGCTGTTGACCGGCACGCCCGGCTGCTGCGTCACATCCATCAGAGTGAGTTCGAGCTTGGCGTCCGGCGCGACCTGCACGCTCGGGTCAGCCAGCGCGACCGTGCCGGCGACGGCGCTCGGCGCGGGCGCCTGCTGCGTCTGTGCGGCATTGTTGGAGGAGGGGCCGCACCCGCCGAGCAGCAGCCCGGCGATCACCAGCGGCAATGCAAGCTTGCGCATGACGAATCCTTTTCGGCGAACGAAATGCCCCGGCCTTGACCGGGCAAGCCGATAATCCTAACGGGCGAAGGGCTTCCACGAAAGTCCACGCCAGCATGACCTTCGGGTACTCCCGAAAAGGTGTGTACCACGTTAAGGTGGCGTGATCGCTTTGCCTCGGAAAACCACGATGCTTCCATGCCTCCGCGCGAGCGTTTCGCGACGCGCTTTGCACACCCTGCTTGCACTGCTGATCGGCACCACCGCGACGGCCGCGGCGCGCCCTGCCGGCCACGGGCCATCCACTGCCGCCCAGCGCGAGGCAGCCTGGCAACAGCATCAGGCCATGCGCGCGGATTCGCCGTTCGCGAACATCGATTGGCGCTCGATCGGACCGACCAAGCAGGGCGGGCGCGTGGTCGCGATCGCCGGCGTGCCGGGCCAGCCGTACACCTTCTATATCGCCTACGCGAGCGGCGGCGTATGGAAGACCACCGACAACGGTGCGCATTTCACCCCGTTGTTCGATCGCATGCCGACGATGGTGATCGGCGCGATCGCAGTGGATCCGTCGCACCCGCAGACGCTGTGGGTCGGAACGGGTGAAGCCAATTCCTCGCGCTCCTCCTATGGCGGCATGGGGATGTTCCGCTCCGACGACGGCGGCAAGACCTTCCAGCCTGCCGGCCTGTCCGAATCCGATCGCATCGCGCGGATCGTGGTGGACCCGAAGGATTCCAACATCGTGTACGTGGCCGCGCTCGGCAAGCTCTACAGCACTGGCGGCCAACGCGGCGTGTACCGCACGCGCGACGGCGGCAAGACCTGGCAGCAGGTGCTGGCCGGTTCGACGCCCTGGACCGGCGCGATCGACCTCACCATGGACCCGCGCAACCCGCAGGTGCTGTACGCCGCGCTGTGGGATCGCAAGCGCACGGCCTGGAACATGACCTACTCCGGCAAGGGTTCGGGTATCTGGAAAAGCACCGACGGCGGCGACCACTGGACGCAGCTGACCGACGGCTTTCCGCATGACGAAAAGGTCGGCCGCATCGGCCTGGCGATCGCACCGTCGCAGCCCGACACGCTCTATGCCAGCGTGGACGACTGGACGCCGCTCCCCACCGCCGACCGCGACCTGGGCGAAAGCCCGCTGTCACCCGCGCGGCTGAAAACGATGACCAGGGCGGAATTCCTGCGCCAGGATCCGCAGCAGGTCGAGCGCTTCATCCGCCAGAACGACCTGGACACCGATCTCACCGCGGCCAAATTGATGGACATGGTGCGCGACGGCACCGTAAGCATGGACGAAATCCGCAAGCAATTGTCGGATGCCAACGCGGATCTGTTCGACACCGACATCGAAGGCCTGGTGGTGTACCGCTCGGATGACGGCGGCGCGCATTGGCGCAAGGCGAACAACAAGCCGCTGCGCGACGTGTACTACACCTACGGCTATTACTTCGGCCAGATCCGGGTCGCGCCGAACGACGCCGATCACGTGTACGCCGAAGGCCTGCCGCTGATCGAATCGAAGGACGGTGGCAAGACCTGGAGCGGGCTCAACGCGCCAAACGTGCACGTGGACTATCACGAATTGCTGATCGACCCCGCAGACCCGCGGCACATGCTCGCCGGCAACGACGGCGGCGCCTATACCACCTACGACGGCGGTGCGCACTGGCAGCAGTTCGCGCGCATTCCGGTCGGCCAGTTCTATTCGGTGACCTGGGACATGGACGATCCGTACAACGTCTACGGCGGCCTGCAGGACAACGGCGCGATGATGGGCTCGTCGAAGGCCGACTGGCAGCGCGGCGAGGACTGGAAGGACGTCGGCGGCGGCGACGGCA
>DASSFA010000306.1:0-3726 GCA_035694895.1 Rhodanobacteraceae bacterium
CATGCGCCTGCGCGCGTGCGGCCCACTCCGCGGCATCCACCTTCGCCTCCAGCGTACCGGCGATCGCGTCGAGGCGGATGATGTCGCCGTCGCGCAACTTGCCGATCGGGCCGGCGTCGATCGCCTCCGGGGTGACGTGGATTGCCGCCGGTACCTTGCCGGACGCGCCGGACATGCGGCCGTCGGTCACCAGCGCAACGCGATGACCACGCGCCTGCAATACGCCCAGCGTGGGCGTGAGCTTGTGGAGTTCCGGCATGCCGATCGCCTTGGGACCCTGGAAGCGCACCACGGCGACGAAGTCGCGGTCCAGCTCGCCACGATCGAAGGCCTGCTTCACTTCATCCTGGTCGTGGAAGATCACCGCGGGCGCCTCGACCACAAGGCGCTCGCCCGACACCGACGACACCTTGATCACCGCGCGGCCGAGATTGCCTTCGAGCACGCGCAGGCCGCCGTCGGCGCGGAACGGATCGCTGGCCGGACGCAGCACGTCGAGGTTGCTGCTGGCGGTCGCTTCGTTCCACACGAGCTGCCCGCGTTCGGCGAGCGCGGGCATGCGGCGATAGGCGGCGAGGCCTTCGCCCCACACCGTGCGCGAATCGCCGTGCAGCAGACCGGCATCGAGCAGCGAGCCAATCAGGAACGGCATGCCGCCGGCCTGGTGGAAATGGTTCACGTCGGCGTGGCCGTTCGGGTAGATGCGTGCCATCAGCGGCACCACGCCGGACAGCGCGTCGAAATCCTGCAGCGTCAGTACGATGCCGGCGGCGGCAGCCATCGCCACCAGGTGCAACAGATGGTTGGTCGAGCCTCCGGTCGCGTGCAGGCCCACCACGCCGTTGACCACGCTGCGCTCGTCGAACATGCGGCCCAGCGGGGTGTAGTCGTCGCCAAGCGCCGTTATCGCGGCGGCACGACGCACCGCGGCTTCCGTCAGCGCATCGCGCAGCGGCGTGTTCGGGTTGACGAAGCTCGCGCCCGGCAGATGCAGGCCCATGATCTCCATCAGCATCTGGTTGGAATTGGCGGTGCCGTAGAAAGTGCAGGTGCCCGGCGCGTGATAGGAGGCCGCCTCGGCTTCCAGAAGTTCCTCGCGCGTGGCCTTGCCTTCGGCGTGGCGCTGGCGCACCAGGGACTTCGCGTCGTTGGAGATGCCGCTGGGCATCGGCCCCGCCGGCACGAACACCGCCGGCAGGTGGCCGAAGCTCAGCGCGCCGATCATCAAGCCCGGCACGATCTTGTCGCAGATGCCGAGGAACAGGGCCGCGTCGAACATGTCGTGCGAAAGCGCGACGGCGGTGGCCATCGCGATCACTTCCCGCGAGAACAGCGAAAGCTCCATGCCGGCGCGGCCCTGCGTGATGCCATCGCACATCGCCGGCACGCCGCCGGCGACTTGCGCGGTGACGCCGGCCTCGCGCGCCACGCGGCGGATCAGCTCGGGATAGCGCTCGTACGGCTGGTGCGCCGAGAGCATGTCGTTGTACGCGGTGACGATGCCCAGGTTGGGCGTGGTGCCCGTGCGCAACGCGGCCTTGTCGGCTGCACCGCAGGATGCAAAGCCGTGCGCGAGGTTTCCGCATGAGAGCCGCCGCCGGTGCGGACCCTCGCCGCGCGCGGCGTCGATTCGCGCGAGATAGTCGCTGCGTGTGGCGCGGCTGCGCTGGGCGATGCGGGCTGTGACTTCGGCAATGACGGGATGCAGTGGCATGCGCACATCACCCGGAATGCGGGCGCGGGGGAGGATTCCTTGGTGTCGCGCCAAGTTTGGCCCCCGCGCTCGACCAATGCCACCACCAGCGGCGCCGAATCATCACGCCGGCGGCTATCTGCATACGTATTCATGGCGTAGCCGGGCAGCACCAAAGCGTGGGAACGACCACGGCCTGCAATTCATCGGACGCTCGCGCGCTCGTTTCCGCCCCTTCACCGCTTCGTTGCCAACGTCGGGAATTCACGGGCCTGCCCGTCCTCCACTTCCGGGCTCACGGGGATTCTTTCGAAGCCGCCACTCCCTCCAGATCAGGCACACCACGACCACGTCAATCGCGGTGAGCAAACCGAGTGGCCAGGACGGGCGGTGATAGAGCCGGAATCCCTGGTAGGCAATGAAGGCCGTCAGCACGATCAGGGCGACCGGATAGGACCAGCGCAAATCGCGCAGCAAACCTGCGACGAGTGCGACCTTGATCGCTCCGTGACCGAGCAGGTAAATCGCGGCGAAATGCTGTGTGCTGGCGGAAAAGTGCTGGGCCCAGTGCACGGCGTGGGTTGCAATGAAGTCATGTCGGTCTTCAGCGAACTCTTCCCGTGTCACCCAGGCGACCATGTGGACGATGGCGGTCCGGGAGGTCAGCAGCAACATCGCGCCTCCGATCAATTCGATGCAGCCATCGATCCCCTTGAGGAAGATGCCGACCAGGAAAGCGCGGTGGGTGAGGCTGTGCGTGTGCTTCATGAGCGGATACCGGCAGCATGAAGCATCGATCACTCTGCGTGAGGTCAGGGTGGTCGAACGAATCGGTCAGAGCTCCACGTCATTGCGGTTCCACGACGCGGCATCGTGGAACCGCAACGCGTTTGATCAGAGCGCCACTTCCACGCTCAGCCTGGCAGCCTGGTCCTTGATGCCGCTGCCGGACAGGCCTTCGTAGTCGGCATCGATGGCAACGTTGCCCTGGTGCCAACCCACGCCGAGTCTCCCAAGGCCCGCGTTCTTCGCCACCGGCACCCCGTATTCGGTGAAGCTCGAGCCACCGGCCACGAACTGCAGCGTGCGCTCGGGCGTGGTGTCGCCGAAGGCGTGTTGCCAGCCGAGTTCGCCATGCACGTCGATGTGGTTGGCAAGCTCGAAGGTGCCGCGCGCGCCCACGGTGCCGAAGCTGACGTTCGCGGTCGCATCGCTCGCCTGCAACGCCGCAGGTCCGCCCGCTTCCGTGCTCGCATCGGTCTGGACCCTGGTGTGTGCGAGATCCACGAACGGCTCGATGTCGCCTTGCGCGAGCTTGAACGTCCACGCACCCTCGACAAAACCGGTGAGCGTGTTGCCCGCGGCATTGCTCGACAACCGGTCGCTGTAGCCGGGGAAGTCGATTTCGCGATTGCCCGGCACCTGATCCCACGCATAGGCGATGCCGCCACGCAGCGCGAACGCGCCGGCCTCGACTCCGCCGAATGCCCCCAGCCATTGCGAGGTGAGCCTGCCCCAGGACGCGCGGCTTGCAATGCTCAGCGAATCGCGGCTGGCACCGCCGGTGATGCCCACCCGTCCCTGCGTGCCCACCGGCAGGTCCGCGCCGATCAGCAGGCCATCGCCGTTGTCGGCGAGTCGGCCTGCATTGCCGTCGCTGTCGGTCGTGCCCCAGTGGCCCCATGCATGGGCCCATGCATCCACGCTGGTGCCCTCGAGATGAGTGGCCTCCAGGTCATTGCTGCCTTCGATCAGGCGCTGGTCCATCGCCTCGCGCACGTAACGCGAGTCATCGATCCGCGCGGTCTGCTGGCTGGCGTGGTACTCACCCGAGAGCTGGTCGAACGCCGCGCGTGCCGTCGATGCGTCCAGGAGCACCAGTGCGTTGTACAGCGGGCTGTTCCAGCCGAGGCTGTTGGCGCCGCCGGCGGCTCCGCCCTGGTTGGGTGTGGTCGCCACGGTGTTGAAGTCGAGGTCGTTGCGCTCCAGCGACAGCTCCACCGCATCGGGCTGATAGCTCAGCACCGGATCGA
>DASSFA010000307.1:0-3261 GCA_035694895.1 Rhodanobacteraceae bacterium
CAGCCCATGCGAAAGCCGGCTTGCCTGGCCGCCTGGATGACCTGCTCGTTGTAGGAATCCGGACCACCCACCGGATAGGACAGCACCTCGATCGGTGGTCCGAGTTCGCGCTGCAGCGTGCGCATGGATTCGGCCACCTCCACGGCCATGTCCGCCGGCGAAAGCTTGGCCAGGATGTGGTGGGACACGCCGTGCGAGCCCACTTCCATGCCGCCGGCGCGCATTTCGCGCAGTTGGTCCCAGCTCATCGGGCGGCACTGCGCGTGCTCGGCCGGATGCATGTCCCAGGCCTCGCCGAGGCGGGCAATGACCGCCGCCTGGGTGAGGGCATCGAGCGCCTTGAGATGGAACAGCAGCTCCTTGGCCAGCGCGCGACGCGCGGTCAAGGTGGTGGGCATCGCCTGGTCGATGGCCAGTTCGTCCACCTGCAGACGCGTGGCGTGGGTGCGACAGAGCATGTGCACCAGCCAGTCGTAGGCGTATGGCTTGCCGCTGTCGATGTGCCCGGTGGAGACGAAGAACATCGCCGACATGCCGAGCTCGCGCAGGATCGGAAAGGCGACGTGGTAATTGTCGTCATAACCGTCGTCGAAGGTGACGATGAGCGATCGCGGCGGCAGGGCATCGCCGTTGTCCACCGCGGCAATGAGCTGGTGAAAACTGATCGGGTCGTAGTGGCGCTTGACCAGTTGCATCTGCGCGCGGAATTGCGTGGGCGAGGCACTGATCTCATTCAGGTCGAAAGCGAAGGCATCCGGATCGGTGACCTCGAGCACGCGGTGATAGGCCAGGATGCGCAGGTCCTTGCGCAAGACCCGCCGCAATGAAGTGAGCCCGGGCAACATGCCCACTGCGCTGCAGAAAGCGGCAAGCCGCTGTCGTTTTCCCGGGCCTTGCGGGATGGCGGGCTCGAACCGGTTGGTTGCTGGGGTAGTCAAGACAACGCTCCATGCGCAACTGACACACCGGAATAACGGGGCTGCACGGACATACCCCGGCTTCGATGCCGGGCCCTACGCATGTCGCCTTTCAACCCCGTCACGCGAGTATGTCACTTCCTTTCCCAGCGAGGGCAAGTTTCTACGAAAGTTTCACGACAAAGGCGACTAATGGAAGTTTCAAATACGCAGGCAATGCGCGGCAGCAGAGCCAGGCAATGGCACATGCGCGCAAGGGAGCATATGCACTACCGTTCCCAAGGCGCCCGCCAGGGTTATCTGGACCGGGCGGGTGAATAATCGTCACGGTTGTTGCGTGAACACTCCGGGCAAGGGGATCACCGCGATGCGAACACACCCTGTGCAAAACCGGGCGGCATCCACCCGCACCCTTTCGCCACTGCGCGAGCGGCATGGCTCCGGGCCTGAAACGTGCGTCATGGCTGGCCCGTGCTAACCGGCTGCGGCATCGTCTATTTCGGTAACGACTGGTATGCGGAAAACCGCACCAGCAGCCATCACGTGGCCACGCGCCTGGCGGCCGTGACGCCGGTGCTTTACGTCGACTCGCCCGGCATGCGCGCGCCGCAGGCGAGCGGGCGCGATTTTCGGCGCGCCTTGCGCAAGCTCGCCGCGGCCGTGCGTCGGCCCACGTTGATCGAGCCCAACCTCTGGCACTGCACCGTGCCGCAACTGCCATTTCGTCGCATTCCCGGAGTAGAGGCGCTCAATCGCGCGTTCGGCCGCTGGGCGGTGCGCAGGGCCATGCGCGCATTGGGCACCAGCCGGCATATTTCCTGGTTTGTCGTGCCCCACCCGGGGTTTCTCGCGCGGCGACTGGGTGAAGACCTGTGCGTCTATTACTGCATCGACGATTACGCAGCGCACCCGGGTGTGGATGCGGCCATCATCGGTTCGCGCGATGAAGCACTCACCCGCTGCGCGGATCTGGTATTCGTCGCACCGCCGGCCTTGCTTGCGGCAAAACAGGCGATCAATGCACACACGCGCTTTTCGCCGCACGGCGTGGATGTTGCGCTGTTCGGCCGCGCGATGGACCCGGCAACGCCATTGCCGGACGCCGCCGCCCACCTGCGCGCGCCGGTCGTGGGCTATTTCGGCTCGATCCACGAATGGATCGATCTGGAACTGCTGGAATGGCTTGCGCGCATGCGCCCGCAGTGGATGTTCCTGCTGGTCGGACACGCCGCGACCGACGTATCGGCCTTGCGCGCCCTGCCGAATGTGAAGCTGGTCGGCGCACAGCCTTACCGCGATCTTCCGGCCTGGGCCAAGGCGTTCGACGTGGCGATCATTCCCTACCGGCGCAATCGCCAGGTGGAAAACGCCAATCCGCTCAAGCTGCGGGAATACCTGGCCACCGGCAAGCCGATCGTCAGCGTGAGCAATGCCGAGATCGACAAATTCGCGCGTTGGGTGCACATCGCCGAGGGGCGCGAAATGTTCCTGGCCGCGCTGGAAAAAGCCCTGCACGAGGACCCGGCCGGTGCCGCGGCGGAGCGGATGGCCGCCGTGGCCGACCAGACCTGGGACAACCGCGTGCGCGAAGTGCTCGAGCACGTGGGCGTGGCGCTCGCCGCGCGCCAACCCCAGCCAGCATCCAACGGGAACTAGGATGAACACCAGCCAGGGAAAACTGCGCGTAGGCATCGTCGGCGCCGGCTACGTGGCGCGCTATCACCTGGCCGCGCTGAGCCGGCTGGACTTCGTCGAGATCGTCGGCATCTGCGATCCGGATCTCGCGGCCGCGCGCAAACTGGCCGACGCCTTCGGTATCGATTTCGTCGCCCCGCGTCTGGACGAGTTGGTGGCGGCGCGGCAGCCGCAGGCCGTGCATGTACTGACCCCGCCCTCGACCCATTGCGCGTTGACCTTGCAGGCGCTCGATCTGGGCTGCCATGTGTTTGTCGAGAAGCCGATGGCCGAATCGGTGGCCGAATGCAATGCGATGATCGAGCGTGCACGGGCCAAGGGCCTGGTGCTGTCGGTGGATCATTCGGATCATTTCGACCCGGTGGTCACGCAGGCGCGCGAGCTGCTGCAGGCGGGCGCCTGCGGCGCACCGCTAGCGGTGGACATCGTGCGCAGCTCCGACTATCCGGCCTATGCCGGCGGACCGCTGCCGGCGATGGTGCGGCAGGGTTCGTATCCGTTCCGCGACCTGGGCGTGCACAGCCTTTACGTGCTCGAATCGCTGCTCGGCCCGATCGAGCAATTGGACGTCTATTACCGCTCGACCGGTCGCCAGCCGAACCTGAAGTTCGACGAATGGCACGCCACCGCGGCCTGTGCGCGGGGCACC
>DASSFA010000308.1:0-3012 GCA_035694895.1 Rhodanobacteraceae bacterium
ATCCCGGCCGTGGCACCTTGGCGCAGGCGTTGAAGCAGAAATGGGGCTGTACGGTCACGCTGCCGATGCCGGACGTGCGCGTCACCGTATAAAAAATGCGGCGAGCCATGCTCGCCGCTTTTGATCACTGTGCAGCCTTGCGCTCAGGCATTGCGCGCATTGCCACCGTGCCATTTCCGCCGCTTCTTGTTGCCCGCCGCGTGCTCGGCATTGCCGCGCGCCGGATGGCCGTGGCGCTGGTGCGCGTGCGGCTTGCCGGCCTTGGCGTTGTCGCGGTTGCCCTGCGCGCGCTGCGGACGGCGTTGCTGGCGTGAGCCGTTCGGGCGACGCGAGGGCGCGGACGGTCCTTCCATGCGCAACGACCACGAGGGCGCGAATTCCGCAATCGGGTCGATCGCCAGATCCTGCTTCAGCAGGCGGCGGATGTCGCGCAGCAGGCCTTCCTCTTCGCGGCTGACCAGCGACAGTGCCAGGCCTTCCGCGCCCGCGCGGCCGGTGCGGCCGATGCGGTGCACGTAGTCCTCCGCCACCATCGGCAGGTCGTAGTTGACCACCGCCGGCAACTGCTCGATGTCCAGGCCGCGCGCGGCGATGTCGGTCGCCACCAGCACCGTGGTCTTGCCGCGCTTGAAATCCGCCAGCGCGCGGGTGCGCTGGTTCTGGCTCTTGTTGCCATGGATCGCCGCAGCGCGGAAACCGTGCTGCTCCAGGAAGCGGCACAGCTTGTCGGAACCGTGCTTGGTGCGCGAGAACACCAGTGTCTGCCGGCGGCTGTCGGCGGCGAGGACGTGCAGCAGCAGATCGCGCTTCTTGTCCGCATCCACCGGATGTACGCGATGGCTGACTCCGACCGCGACCGCGTTCGGCTTCGCCATCTGGACCTCGCGTGGCTCGCGCATGAACTGCGCGGCCAGCGCCTTGATCTCCGGCGCGAACGTCGCCGAGAACAGCAGTGTCTGCTTCTGCTTCGGAAGCGCCGCGAGGATCTTCTTCAGCGCCGGTGCGAAACCCATGTCCAGCATGCGGTCGGCTTCGTCCAGCACCAGCATCTCGATGCAGGACAGGTCCACGTTGCGGCGGTCCATGTGGTCGATCAGTCGCCCCGGCGTGGCGACGATGATGTCGAGCCCGCGCCGCAGGCTCATGATCTGGCCGCCCATGCCGACGCCGCCGAACACCGCGGCCGCGTGCACGCGCAGGTGCTTGCCGTAGGCACGCACGCTGTCGTGTACCTGCGCGGCGAGTTCGCGGGTGGGCGTGAGGATCAGCGCACGCGGCTTGCGCGGCTGCTTGTTGTTGAAATTGCGCTCCTGATCGGCGCACAGCTTGTGCAGCAAGGGCAGCGCGAATGCGGCTGTCTTGCCGGTACCGGTCTGCGCGCCGGCGAGCAGGTCGTGGCCTTCCAGGACCAGCGGGATCGCCGCGGCCTGGATCGGGGTGGGGATCGTGTGGCCCAGTTCGGAAAGAGCACGCAGCAGCGCGGGCGCAAGCCCGAGCGAATCGAACGTCATTGAAGAAAACTCCTGTCGTGCCGCGCGCTTTCCAGTGACCGCGCGCAGCGTGTGATTACCGCCGGCGCAAAAGACGATGGCGGATTCGAGACGACGGAGCCGAGTGGTGCGGGCCGATGGCGGAAGGGATTCCGCGGGAACCTGGCCGAAGGAAAGTCGGGATACGGCGCTTCAAACTTGACCAGTGTAGCCGATCACGGCTCGACAAGCGAATCCGCCGCGCGCTCGCGGTGCGCCGCCTTGATCGCCGGCAGTGAATCCGGCGAAACCGCGCCGCCCGAGAGCAGGAACGCCATGCCCTGGTCCACGCTCCAGTCGGTGGCGATCAGCTCATCGGTCGGCACCAGTTCCAGGTAACCGCCGGTGGGATTGGGCGTGGTCGGAACGTAGACGGCGGCGATCTCGCGTCCCGAGGCGTCGATGAAAACGCGGGTCACGAAGCCGATGGATTTCATTTCCGGCGACGGGAACCCGATCAGCACCACGCGCTGGGTGCCGGACGGCTTGTTGCGCATCAGCGTCATCAGCTTCTTGGCGCCGCCGTAGATCGTGTGCACCAGCGGGATGCGCTCGAGCTGGTCGTCCACGAAGCTCAACACGCGCCGGCCGATCATCACGTTCGACAGCAGTCCGAGCACGTAGAGCGCGGCCAGGGTGACGACGAACGCGCAAATGGAGATCAGCCAGTCGCGATGCAGCGCATCGGCGACCGCCGGCGAGGCCAGCCCGATCAATTCGATGATCGCGGTGATCACCGGCGCGCCCACGCCGGCGAGCAGGGTGAACACGAACTTGAACACCACCCAGGTGATCCAGACCGGGATGAAGGCCAGCAGGCCCGTCAGCAGATTGCGTTTCAGGTGCAGCGGCGGCATGGCGTTGGCCGAAGCAGAGTTGCCGTTATTGTAGATCGGCGAACGTGTGTCTCTGCTGACCGTGATTCTCGCTCAAGGATTGCCCTGAAAAAAACGGCGGGATCTCATCCCGCCGTTTTTGGCTCCGCCTTGCGGCGAAGCTCAGTGGTTCTGCTGGTTGTCGGTGCTCCTGATGAAGTTCGCCACGTTGTCGTGCAGCTGCTTCAGCGAAGGCTCGTGCGCGTACACCATGTGGCCCGACGGATAGAACGCATAGGAGATGTTCTTGCGCAGGCTTTGCGGGATCGGCAGGTGCTCCTGTTCGTAGACCGCGGCGTAATACGGCGTGGCCAGGTCGTAGAAACCGCCGTTGACCATCACCTTGAGATCCGGGTTGTACTTCATCGCGACCGCAAGGTCGGGCAGCACGTTGGTCGAGCCCGGGAATGCGAAGTGCTGGCCCGGCGCCTTGTGGCGGAAATCCCAGTCGAATTCCGGCACCCCGTAGATCTCGGAGTTGTAGTGCATGTCCTGGCCGAACTTCAGCGTGGTGCGCACGTAGTTGTTGAAGGCCGACACATAGGCCGAGCTGATCGCCGCGGACTGCGGATCGTATTCGGAGTCCTTGGCCAGCGGATCGAGCGCGG
>DASSFA010000309.1:0-4232 GCA_035694895.1 Rhodanobacteraceae bacterium
CCCTCTCCCTACGGGAGAGGGGTTGGGGTGAGGGTTCGATTCTGGCGTAATACAGCACAAGATCCGAACCCTCACCCGGCGCTGCGCGCCACCCTCTCCCGAAGGGAGAGGGATTGCCTGTCGAACATTGGGGATAGAGGCAATCATGCGCAAATACCTTCCGCTGCTTCTGCTTTTGCCTTTCATCGCCCTGCTCGACGTGCCGTTCTACAACCGCACCGAGCCGACCCTCGCCGGCTTTCCCTTCTTCTACGTGTGGATGTTCGCCTGGGTCGTGCTGGCCGCGGTGCTGACCTGGCTCGTCTTCGTCGGGAGGCGCGCATGACGGCACAGGCAGGATCGGCGTCGCTCGACTGGACCGCGCTCGGCGTCTTCGTCTTCTTCTTCGCCGCGGTCACGATCATGGGTTTCGCCGCCGCGCGCTGGCGCAGGGGCGACCTCTCGCTGCTGCACGAATGGGGCCTGGGCGGGCGGCGCTTCGGCAGCTTCGTCACATGGTTCCTGCTGGGCGGCGACCTGTATACGGCGTACACGCTGATCGCGGTGCCCGCGCTGGTGTACGCGGTGGGCGCGTACGGTTTCTTCGCGATGCCCTACACGGTTTTCGTGTATCCGATCGTGTTCCTCACGATGCCGCGATTGTGGAACGCCTGCCGGAAACACGGTTGGGTGACTGCAGCGGATTTCGTGGAAGGCCGCTATGGCAGCAAGGGACTGGCACTGGCGGTGGCGGTCACCGGCGTGCTCGCGACGATGCCCTACATCGCGCTGCAACTGGTCGGCCTGGAAGTGGTGTTCGAGGCGATGGGATTTTCGGCAGCCGGCATCGGCAAGGAAACCCCGCTGCTGATCGCGTTCGTGATCCTCGCGCTGTATACCTATTCCAGCGGCCTGCGTGCGCCGGCGCTGATCGCGTTCGTGAAGGACGCGATGCTCTACATCACCGTGATCGCGGCGGTGGTGATCATCCCGATGCACCTCGGCGGCTACGGAAAAATCTTCGCCGAAGCGCAAGCCGCATTCGCGGCGAAAGGCGGCGACACCGGCGTGCTGCTGAAGCCGGATCAATACTGGTCGTTCGCCACGCTCGCGCTGGGCTCGGCACTGGCGCTCTTCCTGTATCCGCATTCGATGACGGCGACATTGTCGGCGTCGAACGCCGACGTGATCCGCCGCAATTCGGTATGGCTGCCAGCGTACAGCCTCCTGCTCGGCCTGATCGCGCTGCTCGGCTACATGGCGCTGGCCGCGCATATCAAGGTGTCCAGCGGCTCGATGGCGGTGCCGGCGCTGATCAACGCCAGCTTCCCGCCCTGGTTCGCAGGCTTCTGCTTCGCCGCGATCGCGCTCGGCGCGCTGGTGCCGGCGGCGATCATGTCCATCGGCGCGGCCAACCTCGTCACCCGCAACATCTGGCGGCCCTACGTCAATCGGAACCTGGGCGACGCGGCTGAAGCGCGCATCGCCAAGATCGTGTCGCTGCTGGTGAAGTTCGGCGCGCTGCTGTGCGTGCTGTACCTGCCGACCAAATTCGCGATCGACCTGCAACTGCTGGGCGGCATCTGGATGCTGCAGATCTTCCCGGCGGTGATCTTCGGCCTCTTCCTGCGCTGGTTCCGACCGTCCGCCCTGCTCGTCGGCTGGGTGGCCGGCATGGTGCTGGGCAGCGCGCTGGCGTGGGCCAATGGATTGAAGCCGGTGTACATGGTGGCCTTCGGCACCGGCACGCACCGCGGCATCTACATTGGCCTGATCGCGCTGGCGGTGAACCTGTTCATCGCGCTGGTGCTGACACCGGTCGCGGTGGCGTTGCGAAAAAAGGAACCCACGGACCTCACGCTGGCAGTGGATTATCAGGATGCGTAACGATCGGCCCCTTCCAGCTCAGAGTCTCCTTCTTCCTGGTTTTGCTCTGCTGTTTGGGGGCATTAGGGAGCTGGGAAGGCGCCCAAACACTTGAATCAATGTTTGGCGACGAGCACGCACGCGGTTGGGAGCCACTCCAGTTTGCTGGCTTGGGTTTCGCGGTAGTAGCGAGCCTGACCCTGCTATTCTTGATCAAGAAAGATCTCGAATAGTCGTGTAGCGTGCGCTTTGCGCACGACTCCCTGCGAGGTGCACCTTCATAGTGCATAAAGCGCACGCTACGGAACCTTGCCGCCACTCACCCGCTCACGTCCTTCCAGATCGCGCTCGGTGAACGCATCGCGATACCCGGACTGCTCGAGCAGCGCGCGCACCTGGGCACCCTGCTCGAAGCCGTGCTCCAGCAACAGCCAACCCCCTTCGCGAAGGTGCGCACGCGCGTCGCGCACGATGGTGCGGATCGCATCCAGCCCGTCCGCGCCCGAGGCGAGCGCCGCACGCGGCTCGAAACGCAGGTCGCCTTCGCGCAGGTGCGGATCGCGATCCGCGATGTAAGGCGGGTTGGAAACGATCAGGTCGAAATCGCAGTAATCGCCCAATGCCGCGCACCAGTCGCCTAGGGCAAAGCCCACGTTCGCCAGGTTCGATCGCCGCGCATTCTCGCGGGCAATCTCCAATGCCGCCTTGCTCGCATCAGTCGCCAGCACGCGTGCATTCGGCCGAGCCTGCGCAATCGCCAGCGCGATGGCTCCAGAACCCGTACCGAGGTCGGCGATCCTGTAGTCCGGATTCCTTTGCGCTTCATCCGGGCTGCGCGGAATCCGCGCCAGCGCCAGTTCGACCAGCAGTTCGGTTTCCGGACGCGGGATCAGCACATCTGGCGTGACCTGCAACTCCAGCGCATGGAATCCGCGCGTGCCGGTCAGATACGCGACGGGTTCGCCACGCGCGCGCCGCGCGATCAGTGCATGGAATATCGCTGCACGTCCCGCATCAATCGCATCATCCGCGTGCGCGATCAGCCACGCATCGGCAACGCCCAGAACATGGCGCAACAGAAGCGCGGCCTCACGCCGCGATTCGGCGCCGGGCAGCACGCGTGCGGCTTGCTCAAGCAGATCACGCACACGCGGCATGACGGTCACATGATGGGAGCCTGCGCAAGATCCGGACCCTCACCCTTGCCCCTCTCCCCCGATGGAGAGGGGTTCTTTCCTGTGAAGTCACCGACCGAGCAATGCCGGGTTCTGCTTCACCTTCAGCGCACTGCACAGCACGATGGACTCGTGCGTCTGCGCCAGTCCGCGGTCGAGCCCAGGGATCTGCGACAGTTTCGGCCTGAAGAATGCCTGCACCCGCTCGGCTTCGGCCTGCGAGCAGCCGCCGCCGGCCGCCACCGCTGGCAGGTAGGCGCCGGAGAACACGCCGGTGCGATCGGCGATCTTCTGGTAGTGCGCCGTGAACCAGTTCCACAGGTCATCGCGGGCCGCGCGCGTATCGTGACCGCCGCGCAGCACCATGAACATCTCGCCCACCTTCACCGCCGGGGTCAGGGCGAAGTCGCGCGCGACGTCCGCTTCCGCACCCTGCGCATGGCCGAGCGCGCGCAGCATCGCGTTGCGCTTCACCGGATCGGTGGTGTGCGGAATCGCCGCGATCAGCGCATCCACCGCCGGCTTGCCTTGTTCCTCCACCGCGATCGCCAGCACCGTGCCGAGCAGGTCGGGATTGGCGGCATCGAAATCGAGCTGGCCGTTCTTGCCCTTCAGTACCGCAGCACCCTGCTTGAGAAGTTCAGCGCGCACCGACGGAACCTTGAAGTCGAGGGCGAGCGTGCTGGCCAGTTCGGAACGCATCAGGACGTCGTCGGCCGACTCGCCGCTGCGGCGCTGGAAGCCAAGCGCTTCCAGCCGCGGCAGATACGCCTTCGAGACCGCTTCGCGCACCGCCGCGCGCTGCGCGTCGGTCTGCGCTTCGTGATCGTAGATCCACTCCACCGTGTCCAGCGGCGCCAGCGCGACCTGGCGCGTTTTCGACGGCGCCAGCTCGCGCATCGAGGTCAGCACGTCGCCGGCATCCAGGTCCCCGCGGCGGAACGCGGCATCTTCCGAGTCGGCGAACGCGAGCTGCTCGCCGTCACTGCGCTGCGCCAGCACCCTCGTGAGTGCGGCATGATCGGCCTTCGGCACCTCGAAGCGGTAGTAGCCGACGCCGTTGGCATTGGGCATGTACCACGCCGGGCACTGGCCGCCATTGATTTTCATCTGCGCGGCCTTGGCATCCAGCATCTGGCATTGCACGCCGTTCGGGAAACGTACGCACACCGGAATGCCCCACTGCCGATTCGGATCGCCGGCCGAACCCAG
>DASSFA010000310.1:0-8208 GCA_035694895.1 Rhodanobacteraceae bacterium
CATCAGCAGGATCGGGCCCTGGTCGATGCCGAGGTATTCGTTGTCGAACCAGCCCTCACCCGGAACCACGTGGCCGCTGCGCAGCGGCGTCTTCAGCTCGAAAGTGGGGTTGAACGCATCCACGAAGCCGAACCTGGAGTAGATCCAGTGGCCGTAGCGGCGATACATCTCCTGGATCTCTGGCAGCACGATCTGCGGCGCAAACACGATGGACGAGATCGCCGCGGTCGGGGCGAGCGTGCCGTCGTCGAACACCCGATCCACATCCGCCCCGCGGGCCGCGTAGCCGCTGAAGATCGTGCGCTTGCCCTCGTGCTCCCAGACCACGTCGGCCGGACCGTTGCAGGCGGTCAGGCCCCAGACATTCGCGCCGTAGCCCTTCCAGTGCAGGGGATTGGCGATCGCGTAATCGCGCTGCGCGACCGTCGCGCGCGCGCTGTTCTCGAAGTAATCGATACCGCGTCCGCGCATGTAGGCATCCTGGATCCCGCGGAAATCGATCCACGCGTGGCTGTACTGGTGACCGAACAACGGCGCGAAACCGATGTGCGGCAACCCGCCCATGAAGCTGCCCCAACTGCGATCGTAGGTGGAGGTCCATGCCGTCCACGCGGCCGGCTGCACCGGATGCGTGGGCGAGGCGAGCGCCAGCACGTACAGGATCATCGCCTCGTCGTAACCCTGCCAGTCGTGCTCGATGAAATGGCCGCCCGGCGTCCAGCCCATGCTGACCAGCGGCGGACGCACCTGCGCCCAGTTCCAGTCCACGTTGCGATAGAGCTGCTCGGCGAGGTCGCGGATTTCGCGCTCCTGCGGGTCGTCGCCGCTGAAGTAACTCTCGTCGAACAGCACGCCCGACATCAGCAGCGTGGTATCGATGGTCGACACTTCCACCCAGCGCCCATAGCGGTGGCCCGTCTGCATGTTGAGGAAGTGGTAGAAGAAGCCGTGGTAGCCGGTGTCGTCGTCCTCGCTGGTGCCCTGCGGCGCATTGGCGAAGAAGCGCAAGGTCGTCAGCACGCGCTGGCGCGCCTGTTCGCGCGTGATCCAGCCGCGCTCGACGCCGATCGGATAGGCCGTGAGCGCAAAGCCCACCGCGGCAATGCTGGCGAACGGCTCCCTGCCGAGCGGCCAATGGTCCGGCACCAGGCCGTTCTGCGGGTTGGCGGTCTGCCAGAAGTATTCGAAGGTGCGGTGCTCGAGATCGTCCAGCGACAACGGCTGCTGGACCGGCGCCGGCGCGGCAACCGCCGCGTTCGATGCCGGCGCCTGCGCATCGGCCGGTCGCAATCGCATCACGGCGAAACCGGACGCGAGCGTCAGGAAACAGAAGGCAAAAATGAAACGCGCGCTGCGCAAGCGATGCACCGACTCTTCTCCGATCAAGGCAGCCTGCCCGGCTGTGGTCGGCGTCCGTGCTCTATCCAATCCACCAATTCGCCGAAGGCGAGTCCCACCTGTTGCGGCGTGAACACGCAATGGCCTTCGTGCTCCACGTATTGCTGCACGAAGTTGCGCCCGAAGCCAGCGCGTTGCGCGGCCAGCGCGTAATCGAACGTGCTGGAGGCCGGCACCAGTGGGTCACCGGTGTCGTGCAGTTCCAGCATGGGCCGCAGCAGCTTGCCGCTCGGCGTATACCAGCGCGCCAGCCAGGCCGCCGCGGCCGGATCGGCCCGGTAGCGCCGCACGCCTTCGTTCAGCGCGACATCGTCGCCCGAGCCCGTATACACAAGATTGACATTCCCGACCGGATTTCCGTGTGCGCGCCGTTGCAGTTCGCGCACCGCGTCTCCCGCGAAGGCGATCACGCCCGCGAGATTGTCCTTGTCCGCCGCACCGTACCAGCGCAACAGCGCATCCCGGGCCTTCGGATTGGCACGCAGCGCGGCCGCGATCTTCGCGACGGCTTGTCCATCGTTGCGATACTCCGGCGGCACCGGCACCAAAGCTCCGAGCAAGCCGGGAAAGTAGTAGTCGAAAGCCGCGCGCAACGCGAAGGCGCGCGCCATCAATTGATCGCTGGGCGCGATCGCGCCGCACAGCGACAGCGCGCCAGCATAGATTTGCGGTTGCGTCTCGATGGAGAGCGCGGTGAGCGCACCGCCCATGGACGTGCCCATCACGATGCTCTGCGCAGGCACGCCATGTTTCGCGACGAAGTACTGACGCAGGCGCTCGGTGTCTGCCGCTGCCTGCTGGACCGCCCAGCCACCCTGTGAATAGCCGGACTGGACGACCGCGTAACCTCTGTCGAGCAGCGGATCGAACATCGGCGAGAGCGCATCGCCCTTGCCGAACAGCACGGGCCGGTCTTCGTAACCGTGGAAATACACCACCAGCTCGTGGTTCCACCGTGCGGGCATGTCGATGCGGTAACTCGCGCCCTGCAGTGTGCCGACTTCGGTCTGCGCGCGCGGCGCCCCGGCGGCAGACGCACCGCTGATGAACATCGAACACGCGATCGCAACGCAAACCGGCGCGAAGCGCATCTCAGCGACTCGCGACCGTTGCCAACGGCGCCGGCTCGCGCTCCGGGCGCGCCGCGCAGCACCGAGCGATGAACTGCGCGTGCATCGGCATCGCGTCCACGCACGTCGAAATCACCTTGCGCACGCTGTCCAGCAGTTCGCGCAGCTGCGCCTCGGGCAACTGGTCCACCAGTGGATGCCACGACCGCGGAATGATGCGCTGGCCGATCATCACCTCCACCCAGCTGGTGAGCGCGAACATCTCCTCGGCATTCCGATAGAAACGCCCACTGTCCCGGAACAATCGGATGGTTTCAGCCAGTGGCTCCGGGATCGGCATCGTGCGGCAGTAATTCCAGAACACGCTGTCGTCGCGCTCGGTGGCGCAGAAGTGCAGGATGATGAAGTCGCGGATGCGCTCCACCTCGAACGCACTCTGCGCGTTGTAGCGCTCGATCGTGACCGGGTTGAAGGTCGAATCGGGAAACAGGTTGATCAGTCGCGCGATCCCTGACTGGATCAGGTAGATGCTGGTGGATTCCAGCGGCTCCAGGAATCCGCCGGCCAGCCCCAGCGCAACCACGTTCCTGTCCCACGCCTTCTTGCGCATGCCTGCGGTGAAGCGCAGCAGGCGCGGCTCTCCGAGCGCACGGCCGTCGAGCTGCTTCAACAAGGTTGCCGCGGCCTCGTCGTCGCTGATGTAGCGATGCGAATAGACGTAGCCGTTGCCGGTGCGATGCTGCAGCGGGATGCGCCAGGTCCAGCCGGCCTCGCGCGCCGTGCAGCGCACGTAAGGCGTGGGCGGGCCGACGTTCTCGCAGGCCACCGCCACCGCGCGATCGCACGGGAGCCAGTGCGACCAGTCCTCGTAGCCCGCGTGCAATGTCTGTTCGATCAGCAGGCCGCGGAAGCCGGAGCAGTCGATGAACAGGTCGCCGGCGATGCGCTCGCCGCTCGCCAGCACCACGTCGGCAACGAAGCCATCCTCGCGCTGGTCGACCTGCACCACCTTGCCTTCGGTGCGGCGCACCCCGCGCGCTTCCGCGTAACGGCGCAGGAATTGCGCATAGCGCCCCGCATCGAAGTGATACGCATAGGCGATGTCGGCCAGCGGTGATTGCCGCGGCACGTCGCTGGCGGAAACCATGAACTTGCCGCGTTCGGCGGCTGCGGTATTCAACGAATAATCATCAAGCGCGCTCGCCCAACCCTGCGCGCGCGCCTTCAGCCAGTACTGGTGGAACGGCAACATGCCGTAGTCGTGGCCGATCGTGCCGAAGCCGTGCACGTAGCGGTCGCCGATGCGCGCCCAGTCCACGAACTGGATGCCGAGCTTGAACGTGCCACAGGTCTCGCGCACGAACTGCGCTTCGTCGATCTCCAGGATCTGGTTGAACAGCTTGAGGTGCGGAACCGTGGCTTCGCCCACGCCGACGGTGCCGATTTCCTCGGACTCGATCAGTCGAATCGAAACGTCGCGGTCCAGCACCTTGGCGAATGCGGCAGCCGCCATCCAGCCTGCGGTGCCGCCCCCCACGATCACGATGTTGCGGATGCGGTTGTCGCTCACTTCAGGCCCCCCGGAAAAAAACCGGCGGGCTCGAAGCTCCCAGACGAGCCCGCCGTTTCACACCTGAAGCCTTGCCGATCACAACGTACGAACCGATTACCACCTCACCCCCATCGTGAACTTGAAGGTGCGCGGCACGCCTGTGATGTTGCCGTTGGTGTTGTAGGAGACGTTCGGATCGAACACGCCGTTGGCACCCCAGCTCTGGAACGTGTCCACGTAGTTCTTGTAGTTGAACGCGTTCAGGACATCGAGGCGGCCATAGATGTGCGTGTTGCCGGCGATCAGCCAATCCTTTATCACGGCGAAATCCACGTCGCGGTAGCCCCAGATCGGGCCACCGATCAGGAACGACTTGCCGCCGGTCGGCACCGCCGCCACCGGCAGTCCGGTGCTGCCGTTCGGGAACGTCGCGCCGTAGAACGCGATCGCGTTGATCGGGGTAGGCGTAGCGAGCGTGACCTTGGTGGAGAAGGTCAAACCCCAGGGTCCGTCCACCACGCCGGTCGCGACCAGACGATGCTTCGGCGCGATGTCGGACAGGATGAACGGATAATCCTGGATGGTCTCCTCGTCGAATCCGTAGCCGCCGTAATTGAGGATGTCGCGGTTCTGGTGCGCATTGGTGTAGGTGTACGCAAACGTCACGCCCCAGCCGGATTCCTTCGTGTACGGCTTTTCGGCCGAGAGCAACACCTGGGTGCTGCGCGTCTCGACGCCGTTGTTGCCGATTATCAGGGAGCCGAATCCCGGCACGCCATTGCCCCAAGGCTGTCCTCCATTCATCCAGAACGCGCCATTCGGGAAGCGATTGCCCAGCGTGAAGATGAAGCCGTCGTAGCTATTGATGCGCGACACCGTCGCCGAGGTGTTCCACTCGCCCAGGGTGTTGCGCATGCCGAGGCTGAACTGATCCGAGTACGGCACCTTCAGATGGTTGTTGATCATGTCCACCTCCTTGCCGGCGTTGGTGCCCTGCACCAGCGTCTGGAGGTTGGAGATATTCAGGAAACTCGGATCCCAGGGTATGCAAGGCTGGCCCATGCACGGCTGGGTCGCGGTGCTGAAGTAGTAGGTCGGCGTGGACAGCGAAGCCTTGGTCTGCTCCAACTGCAGGTACTGGTACAGCGTTCGGTCGTACGAGCGGCCTGCGCCGCCGAAGACCACGTGCCGCTGGTCGCCGTTGATGTCGTAGGAGAAACCAAGCCGCGGCTGCCACTCGTCCTTCTGCGCGTGGCGATTGTGGCCGGTGCTGATGTAGTCGTTGATGTTCACGCCACCCAGCGCCAGTGATTGCGCATAGGTCTGGCCTGCCGGCGCATTCGGATCCTGGCCGTTGAGGGCCGCGACCACATTGGCCGGGGTAACCCAGTTGAGGTACGAGGGATTGCGGTCCATGTCCCAGCGCAGGCCGAGGTTCAGGGTCAGGTGTTCGTTCACCGCCCAGTCGTCCTGCGCATAGGCGCCGAACTGCTTGTCCTTGGAGGTGACCTCCGGGCTCATGCCCACCGTCGGCACCGGAAACTGGATTTTGTAGGGCGTGGTGGCCGTGCCCGTGCCGGGCTCCACGTCGAAGAACGCCTGCGCCGAGGCATCGCCCGAATCCTGCGCCGTGAGGGTGATCTGCTTGTACTCCACGCCGACCTTGACGGTGTGATCGCCCATCCAGTGGAAGTCGGTGAAGGTCAGGTCGTCCCTGAACCCAGGCCCCTTCTGACCCTTGTTCTGGCCGGCACCTGGCGAAGGCGCGCCGGTGGCCAGGATCAGTGCATTGTTGTTGGGGCCATAGGTGTAGGCCGACCCCACTCCCAAGGTGACGGGCCGCGGCGTGTAGAACGCATTCTCGTAGGTGAGCGTGAAATCGTTGAACCACGCATCCGCGCTGTGCTGCCATTCGAGGTCATAGCGCTTGTCGGTGTTCTTCGTGATGATGCCGTTCGATGCGGCGGTGGTATTGCCGACGTTGTTGGTCTGGTTCTCGTTGCGGATCTGCGCGCGCAATTCCAGGCGATCAGTGTCCGTCGGTTCCCAATCCAGCTTGCCGAAGAACAGGTTTTCCCAGAACGGATTGCTGGCCGGTCCCAGTTGCGCCTGCGCGTCTGCAGGCAACAGATCGGTCACGCCGGTGACGCCCGGCACGACGGTTACCGGCGTGTCGAAGCGCTTCACCTCGTTGGAGATGAAGAAATGCATCTTGTCCTGGATGATCGGCCCGCCGAGGTCGAATCCGTATTCCTTGTCCACCGAGGGCGTCTTCGTGCCTGACGCCTTTTCCGCCGGCGTCATGTCGCGATAACTGTCGTCGGTGTAGTTGCCGTACACCTCGCCGTGGAATTCGTTGGTGCCGGACTTGGTGACGGCGGTGACCGCCGCACTGGAAATCTGCCCGTACTCGGCCTTGTAGTTGGAGGTGATGACCTTGTACTGGCCGATCGCCAGCTGCGAAAACGGATTGCCCTGGCTGAAGAACTGCCCGGTCGGGCCGCCGAATACGTAATTCTTCTGGCCGACACCGTCGATGTAGATATTGGTGGTGTCGTAATTCTGCGCACCGCCGCGCAATTGCGCGTGGCCCTGGTTGTCCACGCTGAAGATCATGCCGGGAACGGTGTCGGCGAACTCGAGGAAGTTGCGCGTGATCTGGGGCAGCACGCGGATCTGGTGCAGCGATACCGTTTCGCCCACCTCCGAGGTCTTGTTGTCCAGCAACGGGCTGGCCGTCACGTTGACCGCTCCCAGCGTCGCCACAGGCGCGGTCGCGGGCGGCGCGGCATTGGCGGTGAGATCGAGCGTCGAATTGGATGCGACCGACAGCGTGACCGTGCGTTCGCTGCCACCGGCCGCGCTCACGGTGTAGGTCCCCGGCTGCAACCCCACGAGCGTGTAGGTGCCGTTGCCCGCGGCTGTGGTGACGCGCACAGCACCGGTTGCGACGTTGCGCGCGGTGACCTGCGCGCCGGCCGGCGCCTTGCCTTGCAACGTGGCGTTCGCGGTTTGTGCCCAGACGACCCCGGGCAACACGGCGGTGCTGGCAACGCCAGCGGCGATCAGCGAGACCAGCAGTTTCTTTCTCAACGGCACATGCTTTCTCATGGCTCCCCTCCCGAGGGAACGATCAGTTCCGGCTGGATCGCCGGCTTTGGTTTGGTGAACCCTGGCGCGCACGCGTGGCATGGCCACATGAGGCGCGCTTGATGATTTCGCAAGGCAGCGTCCGCACCGGTGCGGCGGGCGCGTCCGGCGCATCCATGCGCGCAACCAGTTGCTCCAGCGCCGCGTGCCCGAGATCGGCGATGCGCACGCGCACCGTGGTCAATGGCGGATTGACGAAGCGCGCGATCGGAATGTCGTCGAAACCCGCCAGCGCGATGTCGTCGGGTACCCGCAGGCCCGCTTCGGTCAACGCGAACAGGCAGCCCACCGCCATCATGTCGTTGGCGGCGAAGATCGCGTCCGGCCTCTTTGCCGGGGGGAGTGCGGCCAATTCCCGGCCGGCGCGATAACCGGATTCCTCCGAGAAATCGCCGCGCAGGACGCGGGTGCGGGTTTTGCCGTCGCAGCCCTCGCGAAACCCTTTCAGGCGCTCACGCGCGTCGAAGTTGCCTTCCGGCCCGGCGATGAAGGCGATATCGCGACAACCGCACTCGCGCAGATGACGCGCCATCGCGTGCGCGCCGCCGTAGTTGTCCATGTTGAGCGTGGCGTGACGTTTGTTCGCCACGGAGGTGTTCATAAGCACCGCCGGCAGCGCGCCGGGCAGGTGGTCGCGCAGGAATGCCGCGTCCACGTGCGGCGACATGATCAGCAGGCCATCCACCCGCCCCTGCATGGCTCGCAACGCAGTCGCGGTTTCCTCGCCGTCCCCGTGCGAGCTGGACACGAGCAAGTGAAGTCCCCGCGCGCGCGCGGCCAGATCAATGCCGCGGATCAGTTCCGAAAAGAATTCGCCGAACAGGTCGGGCAGCAGCGCGCCGACGGTCTGGGTGCGGCGCGTCACCAGGCTGCGGGCGGCACCGTGCGGCACGTAGCGCAAACGTGCGGCCACGCCGAGGATCCGGCGCCGCGTTTGCGCGGTGACGCTGGCGCTGCCATTCAGCGCGCGTGAAACGGTAGCCACCGACACCCTTGCCTCCCGGGCGACGTCTTTGATCGTCACCACCGCCTTGCCCC
>DASSFA010000311.1:0-3424 GCA_035694895.1 Rhodanobacteraceae bacterium
GGCTACGACAACTCCGCGGCGATCCTCAACTTCGAGCAACTGGTCGAGCTGGGCAAGACCGGCGAAGTCGGCGCCGACGACCGGCACGTGGTGCACATCGTCGACTGGCTGTTGCAGTACGCCTTCGAGCAACGCGCGTCGGACATCCATCTGGAACCGCGTCGCGAAGCGGGGCAGATGCGCTTTCGCATCGACGGCATCATGCACCGCGTGTTCGAGTTGCCGCCGCCGGTGATGACCGCCGTGACTGCGCGCATCAAGATCCTGGCGCGCATGGACGTGGCTGAGAAACGCCGCCCGCAGGATGGCCGCATCAAGACCCGTTCCGCCGCCGGCCGCGAAGTGGAGCTGCGCATTTCCACGATGCCCACCGCGTTCGGCGAGAAGGTGGTAATGCGCATCTTCGATCCGGACATCGTGGCCAAGGACTTCGGCCAGCTGGGCTTCTCTGCCGAGGAAGGCGTGCTGTGGCGCTCGATGGTCGAGCGGCCGCACGGAATCGTGCTGGTGACCGGCCCGACCGGCTCGGGCAAGACCACGACGCTGTATTCGACGCTCAAGCACCTGGCCCGACCGGAGCTCAATGTCTGCACGGTGGAAGACCCGATCGAGATGGTCAGCCCCGAGTTCAACCAGATGCAGGTGCAGGCCTCGATTGACCTGGATTTCGCCGCGGGCGTGCGGACGCTGCTGCGGCAGGATCCGGACATCATCATGGTGGGCGAGATCCGCGATCTGGAGACCGCGCAGATGGCCGTGCAGGCTTCGCTGACCGGCCATCTGGTGTTGTCCACCCTGCACACCAACGATGCGCCCAGCGCGGTGACCCGATTGCTCGACCTGGGCGTGCCGCATTACCTGATCCAGTCCACGCTGACCGGCGTGGTGGCGCAACGGCTGGTGCGTACGCTCTGCCCGCACTGCAAGCGGGCGGTCAGCCAGGATCCCCACGCGTGGACCGCGCTGACCCACGGCTGGTCCCTGCCGGTACCCGCGCAGGTGTTCGAGCCGGTCGGCTGCCTGGAGTGCCGCAACACCGGTTTCATGGGGCGCACCGGTGTCTACGAGATGCTGCGCCTGAGCCCACGACTGCGTGCACTGGTGTCCGCCCAGCTCGATCTGGGCCGTTTCGGCAGCGCGGCACTGGGCGAAGGGATGCAGCCGCTGCGCATCTCCGCCGCGGCGCAGGTTGCCAAGGGCCTGACCACGGTGCAGGAAGTGCTGACCGTACTGCCGCCGATCGAGCACGAAAACCTTTCTTCGTCCTGAAAAACCAACGACCGATGAAGCCGATCCTGATCATTCGCACCGGCCGCGCGCCCGATCCCGTCCGCGCACGCCACGGCGACTTCCCGCATTGGTTTCGCGTGTGTGCGCGGCTGCCGCCGGCGCGGCTGCGCATCGTGGACGTGGCCGAAGGCGAGCCCCTGCCGCCGCCGGCGCAAGTGGCCGGCGCATGGATTACCGGCTCGGCCGCGATGGTCACCGAACGGGCAGCCTGGAGCGAGCGCGCCGCCGGATGGATCCGCGATGCGATGGATATCGAGCTGCCGATGTTCGGCGTGTGCTACGGCCATCAGCTGATGGCGCATGCGCTCGGTGGGCGGGTTGATTACCTGCCGGGCGGCCGGGAGATCGGCACGCTGCCGATCGAGCTGACGGCGGCCGCCGCGAACGACCCGTTGACCGGCCGATTACCTGAGCGCTTCCGCGCCCACACCACGCACGAGCAAAGCGTGCTGGAGCCGCCGCCAGGGGCCCGCGTGCTCGCCGGCTCGGCGCGCGATCCACATCATCTGCTCCGCTACGGCCCGCATGCGGCCAGCGTGCAGTTCCACCCGGAGTTCAACGCCGAGGTCATGCGTGCCTACGTGCACCGCAAACGCGAGGCGATCCGTCGCGAGGGCGGGGATCCGGAACACATCTATCGGCAGGTGGCGGCGACCCCCAGCGCCCGCCAGGTCATGCGCACCTTCGGGGCGCATCACGGACTGAGTACAACCGCACCCGGCTTGGCGCAGAAGCGCTAACGAGCCCGCGGCGGCAGCGGGAACGGAGTGATTTTTTCCCCGTCGCCCGCGTTGCGGATCACCAACGCACCTTTGCGCTCGACTTCCTCCACGCGCAGCAGCGATTGCATCGGCAAGTGCAGCACCCGGGTGCCTTCGAACTCGTCGCGAAGCCGTTCCTCGGTCGGGTCGACCAACAGCCCGGAGCCCTTCGGCTCGAACACCAGTTCGGCCACCTCGGTGAAGCCCCAGAGCGGGCTGCTCGCCACGTGCCGGGCATAGAGCTCGTAGCACTTGCCCAGATGGAGAAAGGTGACCTTGAACAGTTTTGGCGACGGCATCGGCGCAGTTTACCCGCGCAGACGGCGCGCGATCGCGTCGCGGGAAAACAAGGCGAACACCATCCCGAACAGGAAGCCCGCGATGTGGGTCCACCACACGACCGCACCGTAACTGGGCCCGGCGTAACTGAAGAGCAGCTGCAGCAGAACCCAGATCGCGATCAGGAAGAAGGCGGGTACCCGCACGAACTCCAGGAAAAGTCCCAAGGGCAGAACCAACCCCAGGCGTGCTCGTGGAAACAAGGCCGCATACGCGCCCAGCACCGCCGAGACGGCGCCGCTACAGCCGATGATCGGCAAACGCACGCCTGCCAGCGTCAGTGCACCCACCAAGTTGGCGACAATGCCGCCCGCGACAAACAGGGATAGAAACCTGGTCGAACCCAAACTGCGCTCTGCAGGGAGCCCGAAGATAACCAGGAACAACAGGTTGCTCAGCAGGTGGACCCAGGCGACGTGGATGAACAACGCAGTGAACAGGCGCAGCAAGGCAGGGTCCGCCAGCTGCCGCCAGAACGGCTGATGCACGTCGAAAACATCGGCGGGGATCGTGCCCCATTCCAGAAGGAACGATATCCGTTGTGGCGGTGGCATGAGCGCCAATCCGACGAAGCTCGCCACACAGAGCGTCACCAGCAACATCGTCGCCCATGGCGCATTGGCGCGCCGGCGGGTTTCCACGTGGACGAACAAGCGGCATCTCCCTGCATGCGCGGCGCACTACCAGGTCCATGATAGAGCGGCGCTGACCGCGGCGGAGTGCAGAACGGACCGGCCGAGGGAGACCTCCACCGACCGCGAGGCACGCGGACCCGGTCGAGTCCCGCGACGGCAATTCCGATGTGGCGAGGTTCGCGGGCTACAGCGCGCCATGCGGGCTGATTCGACGAAAGCAATAAAAAACCCCCACCGTTTCGGGTGGAGGTTTTGGGTATAAAGCCCCTGGCGGTGACCTACTCTTGCATGGACAAGCCACACTACCATCGGCGCGGCTGCGTTTCACTTCCGAGTTCGGGATGGGATCGGGTGGGACCACAGCGCTATGGCCGCCAGGGAAGGGGTTGAAGCAGCGCT
>DASSFA010000312.1:0-5514 GCA_035694895.1 Rhodanobacteraceae bacterium
GCGTACCACGCTGGCTGCTTCGGGCATCTGTCCATTTTCAACGTTCCCTCGCTGTTGTCCTGCACTGGATGGTAGCGCAGCAGTGGAGGGTTTCCATGAACCATAACTCAGAATCGGTCGCCGCTCTCAGTCATCGCCAGCAGCAGTGCTGCGGTGACACACCACGCCGGCCGCCTCACAACCCCTTCGCCGCCTGCGCCACCGCGCGGAACAGTGCGCGGCCCTTGTTCATCGTCTCTTCCCACTCGGCGCCGGGGTCGGAGTCGTGGACGATGCCGCCGCCGGCCTGCACGTGCAGGCGGCCGTCGGCGATCACCGCGGTGCGGATTGCAATCGCGGTGTCGGCGTCGCCCCACCAGCCGATCCAGCCGACCGCGCCGGCGTAGACGTTGCGCTTGACCGGTTCCAGTTGCTGGATGATCTCGATGGCACGGATCTTCGGTGCGCCCGATACGGTGCCGGCGGGGAACGCCGCACGCAGCACGTCCATGTAGCCCAGGTTTTCGCGCAGGTCGCCTTCGACCTGCGAGACGATGTGCATCACGTGCGAGTAGCGCTCGATCGCGAATGACTCGGTGAGCTGCACGCTGCCCGTCTTCACGACCCTTCCGACGTCGTTGCGGCCCAGGTCGATCAGCATCAGGTGCTCGGCGCGTTCCTTCGGGTCGGCCAGCAGTTCCTGCTCCAGCGCCAGATCTTCCTCGCGCGTCGCGCCGCGCTTGCGCGTGCCGGCGATCGGACGCAGCACCACGCGGCCCTCCTGCAGGCGCACCAGGATTTCCGGCGACGAGCCGACGATCTGCGCGCGCCCGAGGTCAATGAAATACATGTAGGGCGATGGATTCAGTGCCCGCAGCGCGCGATAGACGTCGATCGGCCGCGCGCGGAACGGCACGCTCAGGCGCTGCGAAGGCACGACCTGGAAGATGTCACCGGCGCGGATGTATTCCTGCGCGCGGCGCACCACGTCCTCGTAATCCTCGCGCGTGAAGCTGGACTTGAAATCGGTTTCGTCCAGTGGCTTCGGATCGGGCGTTTCCGGATACGCCGAACCCGAACGGCGCAGGCGATGCACCAGCTGGTCCAGCCGCCTTTTGCCACGCGCGTACGCCTGGCTTTGCGAAGGATCCACGTGCACGATCAGGTACAACCGGCCGCGCAGGTTGTCGAACACCGCGACTTCCTCGGCCAGCATCAGCAGCGCGTCGTCCAGGCCGAGTTCGTCGCGCTTGGCGGTGCGCAGTTTCTCCTCGATCCAGCCGACGCATTCGAACCCGAAATAGCCGACCAGGCCACCGGTGAACGCCGGCAGTTGCGGCAGGCGCGGCACGGTGTACTGCGCGCGCAGTGTTTCGATTTCGGCGAACGGATCGGCCAGCTCGCGTCGCTCGACGATTTCGCCGTGCTCCTCGATCTCCAGCGTGCGCTCGCGGAAGCGGAACACGCGCGCCGCCGGCAGGCCGATGATCGAATAGCGGCCCCAGTTCTCGCCGCCCGCGAC
The DNA here is from genome assembly GCA_035694895.1 of Rhodanobacteraceae bacterium. Classification (GTDB taxonomy): domain Bacteria; phylum Pseudomonadota; class Gammaproteobacteria; order Xanthomonadales; family Rhodanobacteraceae; genus 66-474. Next base: position 1,502 of record DASSFA010000312.1, read on the forward strand.
CGACTCGAACAGGAACGTGTACGGACCGTCGGCCAGTTTCAGGTAGACCGACAGCGGCGTGTCCAGGTCCGACAGCACCTCGCGTACCAGCGGAATGCGGGTATGGCCCGCGCGTGCCAGTGCGTCGAATTCTTCCTGGGTGATCACGTTGCGACCTCTCGCGTGCGAGCGCGGGACGATAGCAGGCGACGTTTGCCTTGAGAAATGACGAATGTCTATTCCGCCAACCTGCGCCGCGCCATTCCGCGCAATTGCATGGTGAACGCCACGCCGTCGGCGAGGTTGTGCGCCTCGACCTTGCCCTGGTGCAACTCGGCGACGAGGCGCACGACGTACAAACCGAGGCCCAGATGCGGCACGCCGGCACGTGCGCCGCTGCCACGCACGCTGACCAGCGAATCGAACAGCCGCCCCGACATCGCTTCCGGCAACGGCGGCCCACTGTTGGCCACGATCAGTTGCGCGCCTTCGCCCTCGTCCAGCTCGCGCAACTCGATGCGGATCCAGCCTTCCGCCGGCGTGAACGAGAGCGCGTTGTCGAACAGCTTGTCCAGAGCCTGCGCGATCAGTTCCGGCGCACCGTGCAGCAGCGCGTGCGCGGAATCCATTACGCATTCGAGCCTGCGCGGCGCAGCGAGCGCGCGATAGGCTTCCGCGCAACCGCGGACCACCTGCGCCAAGTCGAAATCCTCGCCCTCGGCCGAAGCGATCGCGCGCTCCATGCGGCTGGCTTCTGACATGGCGCGCACGATCGTGCCCAGCCGCGCGGCCCCGTCGCGTGCGCGCGCGACGTAGGGTTGCGCGTCCGCGGGGAGGTCGGCGTGCTCCAGGTTGTCCAGCGAGGATTTCACGATCGCCAGCGGCGTGTTCAATTCATGCGAAAGCTTGGAGGCCAGCGTGCGCAGGTAATCGGTGTAGGTGCCGATCGCGTCCAACAGGCGCGAGAAGCTGCGCGCCAGGTCGCCCAGTTCGTCGGCATCGTCGACGAGCGGCAGCGGCTCGAGCGGCGCGCCCTCGCGTCGCTGGGCGCGCTCGGCGGCATTGCGCAGGCGTCCGATCCGCAACGACAGCCAGGTCGCGAACGCGAACAGCAACGCACCGGCAACCAGCAGGCCCGCGACGCTCGCCAGCATCAGGCCGAGCAGCGCACGGTTGGTCAGCAATGGCAGCGCGCGGCTGGACTGGTCCAGCACCAGCGCGCCGCGCGTTTCCCCATGCGTGTCCAGCGGCACGGCCACGCTCAGGACCACGCTGCCCGGCGCCTCGCCCGCGCGCCACACCGCGCTGGCACGACCAGCCAGCGCGCGCTGCGCCTCGACATCCTGCAGTTGCGGCGCATCCAGCGGTATGCCCGAGCGCGGCTGCAGCGCGGGCGCGATCAGCGCGTCGAAGATCAGATTGTCGAACCACGCCATCCGGTCCTTGCTCGCAGGCATGTCGCTGGCCAGCGCACCGCCGGACGCCAGCACCCAGCCATCCGAACTCAGCAGGCGAACGCGCACGCCCGTCGGTGCGAGCTGGGTGAGATCGTTCGACAGCGCCGGCGACAGCGAATAAAGCGGCCGCGTGTCCGGCACGCCACCATCGAAGCGCGTCGGCGCATCGGCGTCGTATACCGCGATGCCCAGGCGATCCGGCGCCTGCGCGCGCGGCAGGCGCAACTCGATGCGGTAGGCGCCCGCGTCCTCCTGCCACTGCCCGGTGATCAAGTCGGGCAAGCCGCGCACCCGCTCGTCCAGCGGACGCGCCTGGAAGCTGCCCGGCGCGGCGGAAGCGATCAGGAAATGCCGCTGGCGCCCGGCGCGCGCGAGCGTCAGCTCGACGTGATCCGCATCCTGCGATTCGCTGTCCTGCGCGTCCACGCGCGTGCGCGTGGCGTCGTTGACCTCGATGTGCATGTACAGCCACGCGGCATCCTGCGCCAATTGCACGCGCACGCCGGGCCACGGGTGCTGCACCCACGGTGACAGCGCAGCCCAGTCGTCCCCGTAACCATCCACGATGATCGGCTGCCGCGCGTTCTGCACGTACCAGCCCTTGCCGGGCGTGGGCAGGTTGGCGCCGACCGCGACCAGTCCGCGGCCCAGCGCGAACGCCGTCGCCAGCAGCGCCTGCTCCTGCGAGCGACGAAGCAACTGTTCCATCTGCCGCACGTACAACCAGCCGGCGAACGGCAAGGCCAGGGTAGACAGCGCTACAGCCAGGAGTTTGCGGCGGAGGGTCACGGGAGACGGGAGACGGGAGACGATAGACGAGACGCAGAGACTACAACGCTTTTTCGTCTCCCTCTTCCCGTCTCACCTCTCCCGACTCATGTGGTCCAGCGGTACCCCACTCCGTGCACCGTTTCGATCGAATCGAACGACGGGTCCACCGCGATGAATTTCTTGCGGATGCGCTTGATGTGCGAGGTGATCGTGGCATCGTCCACCACCAGTTCCGCTTCGCGCATCAACTGGTCGCGGCTCTTCACGTGGCCCGGGAAACGCACCAGCGTGTGCACCATCCAGAATTCGGTGACGGTCAACGGAACGTCGGCGCCGTTCCAGGTGATGCGCATGCGCTCGGATTCCAGCTTCAGCGGGCCGTGCTCGATCACGGTTTCACTGGAGGCCGGCGCCTTCAGCGATTCGATGCGGCGGAACAGCGCGCCGATGCGCGCGGCGAGCTGGTGCAGGCTGGTGTCCTTGGAAAGGTAATCGTCCGCCCCCAGCCGCAGGCCGGAGATCACGTCGAAATCCGAATCGCGCGCGGTCAGGAAGATAATCGGCAACGTCGAGGATTTCGCACGCAGTTCGCGGCACAGGTCGAACCCGCCTTCCGGTTCGTCGCCCAGGCCGATGTCTATGATCACCAGCTCCGGCATGCGCTGCGCGAATGCGCTGGAAGCCTCGCCACGCGAGGGATAGCCGCGTACCTCGTAGCCGAAACGGGACAGCGCCTCGACGTAGTTGGCGCGGATCAGCGGTTCATCTTCCACGATGGCAATGGCGCGGGCCATGGGTGATTCCTTGCGTTGACTGGCGAGTAACGGCTTTGCCTGAACGGTGCCGCGCTTCCACAATCCCGGCCCGCCGGGCTACCCCTTCTATAAGAAAGCGGCGGTGAAGCCTGCAACGCAAATCCGCGACACGCAAGGCGTTTTACGCGCTTGCCCGCGATTTGCCACAAATTGCCTGCGTTTCGCCCGGCAGCCGCCCGCAATGCGCCGCGCCCGTGCGCGGTAATGCGCACGTCGGAAGCTCCTTGCCGTGGAGAGTCGACGTGGAACACCGCCGAGCCGGCGCCGGATCCGCAGCTTCGTTGCGTTGAAAGACGGGACGAAGAGGCGCCGCGCCGGCGGACCACGGAGCTCTTGGGCCATGAATGGCGGCGGCCATGGAGGTTGTGCAATCGTCCATGATTGCTGCCTGCCCACCCGTTCAGCCAGTGATCGCAATCCACTCCGTTGAGAATCCAGAAGCCGGCCATTCCCTGGCCGCGGCTTTATCTCCGCGATCGTCCATGATCGCGGTTTGGATGAAGTCTCGCTGGAGACTTGGTCGCTTCGCTGCAATGAAAGTCCAGAAGCGGCCATCCTTGGCCGCACTTCTCAATAGCAACACGACTTCGACGAGCGCATTGCAGGCCCTTGCGCGGCTTCGACAAGCGCCGTCTTATTCGTCCGCCACGGCCTCGCGCATCGCCGCGATCACTTTCGCGTAATCGCTTTCGCCGAAGATGGCCGAGCCCGCGACGAAGGTGTCGGCGCCGGCGCGCGCGATCTTGCCGATGTTGTCCACCTTGACGCCGCCATCCACCTGCAGGCGGATGTCGCGGCCGCTCCCGTCAATGATCTTCCTCGCGCGACGCAGTTTCTCGAGCGCGGACGGAATGAAGCTCTGCCCGCCGAAACCGGGATTCACCGACATGATCAGCACGTGGTCGAGCTTGTCAAGCACGTAATCGAGCCAATCCAGCGAGGTCGCGGGATTGAAGACGAGCCCTGCGCGGCAACCGTGATCGCGGATCAG
>DASSFA010000313.1:0-5964 GCA_035694895.1 Rhodanobacteraceae bacterium
CTGGCGACCAGCGCGTCCACCTGCGGCGTGATCTGTTCCGACAGTTTCAGCACGCCGTCCGCGCTCGGCGCGCGCAGCACCAGCAGATAGCGCACATCCGGTGCACCCAGCTCCGCGCCCAGCCGCGCCTGCGTCATCAGCATGTTGCGCGGCACAGGCGCCAGTGCGGAGAGGTCGTTTTCCCAGAACTTCGCCGGCGCGAACGCGACGATCAGCACGCCGACAACCAGCACGACCCATGGCAGCCAGCGCGGCCGCGGCAAGGCGCTCAGGAACCGCCACGCGCCGGCCAGGCCGGGCGTGTCCGCCGCATCGCGGAAGCGTTCCGGCAATACGCGCGGCAACAGGTAGCGCGTGCACGCTCCGGCCACGACCAGGCCGGTGATGGTGAACACCGCGAGCTGCTGCAAGCCGGTCACACCGGAGGCGAAGAACGCGAGATAGGCGATGCAGGTGGAGACGATCGCGGTCGCCAGCAGCGGCCACAAGCCGCGCACGCTCTGCAGGGCGGTCTGCCCCGCGCGGCGATGGCTGAACACGCGGATCGGATATTCCTGCGCGACGCCGAGCAACGTGAAGCCGAACGCCAGCGTGATGCCGTGTGCCTGGCCGAAGGTCAGGGCCAGTGCGGCGAACCCGCACGCCGCGCCCGACAGCAATGGCAACGCGGTCACGACCAGCGGCACCGCGCTGCGATACGCCAGCAGCAGCAGAGCCACGAAGCCCAAGGTGGTGATGAGGCCGAAGCGATCGGCTTCCGCCCTGGTTCGCGCGCTGACCTCGACCGAAAAATAGCCCGGACCGCTGATCAGCAGGCTTGCATCGCGCGCATCCGGTAGCGATGCGAAATGGCTCCGCAGCGCAGCAATCGCATCGCGCTGGGCACCGGGGTCGAAACCCGGCGCGCGCGTTTCGGCGACGAGCAAGGCTTCGCCTCGCGATGAAAACCACACGCCATCGCGCAATGTCGGCTGCTTCGGCGGCGCCCAGCGCTGCGCCAGCTTCAGGATTTCCAGGGTGGGATCGCGCGGCAGCAGCGGCTTCAGCAGCGTGGCCGCGGGCGAGGACAGGTCTTCCAGCCGTTGCGTCAACTGGTCGCGCAGGTAATCCGCGTCCAGCCGCTGCGTATCCAGCGTCGGCGACAGCAGATAGCGGTATGGCAGCAGGCCGGATGCGAGCGCATTGACGTCCGCGTTGCCGTTCGGCACGCGCAGGAAGCGCGGGTCCTCCTGCAGTGCCGCCTTCAGGCCTTGCGAGAGCTGCGCAAGCTTCTCTGCAGACAAGCAGGCATCCCCGCAACCGCTTCGACCGGAAATCGCGAGCAGCAGCAGCCGCGAACCCGGGCCTTCGCCGATTTCGTCCAGCAACAATTTCTGATCTGGCGTCTGCGCGGGTGGCATGAAGCTGCGCAAGTCGGAACTGATCTTCAGGTTGCGCGCGACACCCAGGCCAATCGCGGCGATCGCTGCCACCCAGATCGCGAACAACAGGATTTTGGCGCCGCGTGTCATGCGAGTCCGCTGGGTGCCCCCTCACCCCGGCCCTTTCCACACAGGGGAGAGGGAGACAAGCGCGCGGCGCTTGGCGGGTGAGGGGGGACTTTGATCGGCGCCGGTCGCATGTCGCGAGGGGTGCACATTCGATTCGAACTCACGAACCGTTTCTACAGCGCGCCAGCACCGCCGACTGCAGCGGTGCAGCGCTTTGCAGACCCTGCTGCGCCAGCGTGCCGAGCAGGGTGATCGTCGTGTCGCCGTCGGTCTCGTTGAGCGTCATGCAGCGCGGCGCACCGTTGCGTCCGTCGATCACGATGGACTGCACGCGATGCTTCAGCTCGCCGGCGCGCGGCGTCAGCGTCAGCAGCCAGCGCGCGGGATTGCCGGTGGCCTGCACCTCGAAGTCGCGCGACAGCGCCTGCGTATCGCCGCCCAGCAGCGCACGGAATCCGGCCAGGATCGCACCCATCTGTGGCGCGCGCGCGATCGGCATCGTCTGCGCAGGGTGGCCGGCGCGCTCGACGCTCATCTGTCCGTCGCCGATCTTCGCGACCGCCCTGTACGGCTTCTCGACGTCGCGTTCGAGCCTGTCGCCGCCCAGCCACTTCATCGTGCCGGAAGTGATCAGCGGGCGATCCAGCATGCCGCGATAGCTCACCTCGATGAAGGCGACCTGCGCGGAGCCCGGTTGCGCCAGGCTCTTAAGGATCGTCTGCGCGAGATCGGTGCCGGCGACGGATGCAGCGAACGGCAACGCGAGCAGCAATGCGCACCCGATTTGCGACAACGTCCGTCTGCGTTCAACGGGCATGCTGCAGCGGGCCCGCTGGCGCGGCATTGGCGTCGTCGTTGGGTTGCGCATGCCAGAAATCATAGAAGTTGAACCAGTTGTAGGGCGCTTCGCGCACGTAGTGTTCCAGCCGCGTGGCATACGCGCCGATGTAGGTATCCAGCGCGGCCTGGCGATTCTCGCGCGGCAGGGTAACGCGTTCTGCGAGCGGTTCGAATACCAGTTCGTAACGGTTGCCGCCGCGGTAGATGCCCAGGCACAGCAGTACCGGAAGCTGGAGCGCGGAAGCGATCAGCCATGGCGCCACCGGAAAGGGCGCAGGCTCACCGAGGAACGGCGCCATGCGCAGCGTCTCGTGGGCGCGGCCGCGGTCGCCCAGCATGGCCACCATCGAGGAACCCTCGCGTACGGCCTCCGACATCGCCAGCACGACTTCGGTGCCGCCGCGCGCGGCGTCGATGATGTCGGCGGCGAGATCCGGCGCGAGCGCGCCGAGTACCTGGGTCAACGCCGGCATCTTCGACTTGTCCATCACCAGCTTCAATTTGTATTGCGGGCGATGCGTGGCGAGCACGCGCGCAACTTCGAAGCTCCCGTAGTGCGCGCCCAGCAGCAGCACGCTTTGCCCGGCGTCCAGCCTGGAATGCAGGTGTTCGAGTCCATGGATGGTGACGTCGAAGCCCTTCAGTCCGCGCGCCAGCAGGAACACGCGATCCAGGATCGTGCAGGCGAACGCGTGGATCAGCTTCATCACCTGCCAGGCGCTGGCCGGCCGGCCGAACACGCGGCGCAGGTAATCGTAGGAAGTGCGCCGCTCGGGACCGCGCCGGAAATAGAAGTACAGCGTGGTCGGGTACAGGAACAGCCGCGCGAAACGGCGCCCGCAATACAAGCCGATGGTGCGGATCAGCCAGAGCGCGAAATGGCCGCCGCCTTCGGGACGGGATTGCCAGTGTTCGGTCATGCGTTCACTTCCACGATGCCCTTCGCCAGCACATCCCCGCCGCGGCGAATCGCAAAGCGTACACGCGACGCGTCGTCGCGCAATTCGATGATCGCCTCCTGTTCCGGCAGCAACGGGGCGAGGAACTTCGCCTCGAAGCGGACCATCGGCTCGCCGCGCCATTGTTTCAACGCAGCGGCCACCTGCTGCAACAGCACCACTCCCGGCACGATCGGGTTGCCCGGAAAGTGGCCGGGCAGCGCGGGATCCGCGGCATCGATGCGCAGCGGCGCGGCGTACGTCTCGTTCATTGCGCCACTTCCTCGCGCAGCAATTGCGGCCAGCGCTGGATCAGGCGTTTCAAAAATCCGCCCAACGGTGGATGCGGGATGCCGCGCAGGCTCCAGCGGCGGAATCCATATTCGGCCGCGAATGCCAGGATCAGCACGACCCAGCAGCCGGCTTCCGGATACCAGGTCAGCGCCGTGCGCGGGATCGCGAAGGGCACGTTGACGCCGAGCGCATCCAGCACCCCGCCCGGCGTTGCGCAAACCAGCAAGGCGGCCAGGATCGCGGCCTGCAATGCGAGCACACAGGCCCAGTACAGCGTCACGCCGCGCGCGTAGCGTCCCACGCCGGGCAATGCGAGGCGCTGCTCGCCCTCGATCACGCGGATGCAGCGTGCGATCAGCGGTTCGCGACCGGCGCGCAGGGTGCGCGCGAACAATGCCGTCAACGCGAACAGGATCAGGATCGGCAACGCCGAGAATGCCAGTTGCAGATGTCCGCTCGATGCGGCCGCGATCATCAGGATTGCGAATGCCAGCCACGAGGCGATGCCGCCGCCGCTGCGCCGGCGCAGCACCGGCAATCCGAGCGCGGCCAGCAACAGCACGATGGCGGCGAAACCCAACTCGGGCCGGTGCAACACGCCACCCAGCAGCGCCAGCACCGCGTAACCGACCAGCAACGGCAGCATCCAGCGCGTGGCATGCGGGCCACTTGCGGTCGGACGGGAAACGGTGGAAGTCATGAACAAGGCGGCGTGGTGGAGTTATGTGCAGAACCGGATCGGCGCCGCAATTTTTACTTCGCGATCAGGGTGATCGTAAAACCGCGGGCGCGCGAGTGTATATCATAGGATGCTGCATCAACCGCGCCTGAAGCGCGAAGCCAGGTGCACCCGGGGAGAGGGATGAACGGCAACGACCACGCGTATGACTGTGATGTTCTGGTGATCGGCGGCGGCCCCGGGGGCTCCACGGCCTCCACCCTGCTGGCACGGCGCGGCTGGCGCGTGACGATGCTGGAGCGCGATCGCCATCCGCGCTTCCACATCGGCGAATCGCTGCTGCCGGCCAACATGCCGATCTTCGAGGAGATCGGCGCACTGGAGAAATTGCGGGCGCTCGGACGGCTGAAGCTCGGCGCGGATTTCCCGCGCGACGACGGCAGCTATTACACGTTCCGCTTCGACCGCGCACTGGGAGGCACGCCGCATTACTCCTTCCACGTGCTGCGCGAGGAAATGGACCGGATGCTGTTCGAGCACGCGCGCGAGAACGGCGTGGATGCGCGTGAAGGCGCGAAGGCCGAGCGCGTGGAACTCGATGCCGACGGCATCACCGCCCGGATCAATGACAACGGTGCCGCACGCACGCTGCGCGCGCGTTATCTGGTGGATGCGTCCGGACGCGACACTTTCCTCGGCAAGCAATTGAAGCTGGTCGAGCGCAGCGCGCAGCACCAGAGCGCGGCATTGTTCGCACACTATCGCAACGTTGCGTTCAACGAGGGTGATGCCGAGGGCAACATCATCAGCGTCTATCGCTTCGAGCATGGCTGGGCCTGGTTCATCCCGCTGCCGAGCGGCGAGATGAGCATCGGCTGCGTGTGCAAGCCGGAGTACCTGAAGCAGCGGCGCGGCATGGACAACGGCGCATTCATGGCGAAGACGCTCGCCATGGTTCCGAACGCGCAGTCGCGGCTGGCGAATGCGCAGCGCGTCTCCGAAGTGCGCGTCACCGGCAACTATTCCTATTCGTGCACGCGCATGTGCGGGCCGCGCTGGATCATGATCGGCGACGCCTGGGCGTTCCTCGACCCGATCTTTTCCTCCGGCGTGTTCCTGACCATGCATGGCGCGAAGCACGCGATCGAAGTCGTGGACGGCGCATTGCGCGAACCGGCGCGCGAGCGGGCGTTGCAACGGGCGTTCGTGAAGCGCATGGAAGCCGGCTACGCGCGCTTCGCCTGGTTCATCTACCGCTTCAACTCACCGGTGATGAAGGCGCTGTTCGCCGACCCGCGCAACGTCTTCCGCGTGGAGGAAGGCGTGGTCTCGATGCTGGCCGGCGACGTGTTCGACGACGGGCGCGTGCTGCTGCGCCTGAAGATCTTCAAGTTCATCTACGCGGTCGGATCGCTGATCAACCTGCGACGCTGGTGGGGCGACCTGCGCGAGCGCAGGCGGCAGAACCGCATGGCGTTTTCAGGCGGCAACACGCCGGCCGACGCAGCGTAGCTTTTGCTCGTCATTCCGGCGAAGGCCGGACAAATTCGTCTTGAACGAATTTGAACGACGGAGGTCGGCCCGAAGGGCAAAGTCCATGGATGGCTTTGTAATCCGTGGCCTTGATGTTCCCCTCTCCCGCTTGCGGGAGAGCGAAGCCAAGTGCGCCAGCACCTGGCAGGGTGAGGAGAATCCCCGCAGCGCAACTTTTGTAGGAGCGCGC
>DASSFA010000314.1:0-12426 GCA_035694895.1 Rhodanobacteraceae bacterium
CAGCGCATCATTGACCTCACCGGCTCGCGCTCGCGGATCGTGCACCGGCCGATGCCGGTGGACGACCCGACCCGGCGCTGCCCGGACATCGGGCTCGCCAAGGCGACGCTGGGCTGGGCGCCGCGCACGCCGCTCGAGGAAGGCTTGCGCCGCACCATCGCCTGGTTCGACCAGGTTCTGAGCGAAGCCGAACCCGTCACGGAGTTGACCGGTGTCCCCGCGTAACGGCCACGCCGGCGCGGGCGTGACATCCGGCCAGGTGCTGATCACCGGCGGCGCGGGCTTCGTTGGCTCGCACCTTGCCGACGAGCTGCTCGAACACGGCTACCAGGTGCGCGTGCTGGACAACCTCGATCCGCAGGTGCACGGCGATTCCATTTCGCGCCCGAGCTATCTCAATCCCGATGTCGAACTGATGCGCGGCGACGTGCGCGACCGCGCCGCGGTCAACCGGGCGCTGCGCGGCGTGGACGCGGTGTTTCATTTCGCCGCCGCGGTCGGCGTCGGCCAGAGCATGTACGAGATCGAGCGCTACACCGACGTCAACAACCGCGGCACCGCTGTGTTGCTGGAAGCGCTGAGCGCCGCGCCGGTGCAGCGGCTGATCGTGGCGTCCAGCATGAGCGTGTACGGCGAGGGCCGTTGCCGTGCGAGTGACGGCACGCCGGTGGACCCGCGCGAGCGTTCGCCGGAAGCGTTGCGCGAGGGCGATTTCGAATTGCGCGGCCCCGACGGCCAGCCGCTGATCCCGATTCCCACACCGGAAGAGAAACCGAGCGTGCCGACTTCGGTGTACGCGCTTTCCAAGCTCGACCAGGAGCGTCTGTGCCTGATGATCGGCCACGCCTATGGCATCCCCGCCGTGGCGCTGCGCTTCTTCAACATCTACGGCACGCGCCAGGCGTTGTCGAACCCGTACACCGGCGTGCTCGCGATCTTCGCCTCGCGTTATCTCAACCAGCGCGCGCCGATGATCTTCGAGGATGGCCTGCAACGGCGCGACTTCGTCAACGTGCGCGACGTCGCGCGCGCCTGCCGCCTCGCCCTGCAGGCCGACGACATCGGCGGCAGCGTGGTGAACATCGGCAGCGGCCGCTCGATCTCCATTCTCGGCGTGGCCGCGGCGATGGCGCAGGCGCTGGCGATCGAGGACCTGCCGCCGCAGATCACGCGCAAGGTGCGCGTGGGCGACATCCGCCACTGCTTCGCCGACATCTCGCTCGCGGGACAACTGCTCGGTTACGCGCCGCAGGTGTCGCTCACAGAGGGCCTGGGCGAGCTGGTGGACTGGATGATGGGCCAGCGCGCATTCGATCGCGTGGACGCGGCCGCCGAGGAACTCGCCAAGAGGGGGTTGCGCCTGTGAGCACGCCACCGGTCCGATCTTCCGTGCTCATCACCGGCGGCGCCGGCTTCGTGGGCGCCAACCTCGCCGCGCGACTGCTCTCGGAAGGCCGCGCGGTAACCATCTACGATAACCTCGCGCGGCCCGGCGTGGAGCGCAACCTGCACTGGCTGCGCGAACAGTTCGGCGATGCGCTGCAGGTGCGCATCGGCGACACGCGTGACGCCCACAACCTGCGCGAAGCGGTGAACGGCGCGGGGCAGGTGTTCCATTTCGCCGCGCAGGTGGCGGTGACCTCCAGCCTCACCGATCCGCTCGCGGACTTCGACGTGAACCTGCGCGGCACGCTGAACCTGCTGGAGGCGATCCGCACGGCGCGGCATCCGCCGTCGCTGGTGTTCACGTCGACCAACAAGGTGTACGGCGCGCTCGCCGACGTGGAACTGGAAACCACGCCGACGCGCTACCAGCCGCGCTACAGCCATCTGCGCGAGACGGGGATTTCCGAGCGGCGTCCGCTGGATTTCCACAGTCCCTACGGCTGCTCGAAAGGCGGCGCCGACCAGTACGTGCTGGATTACGCGCGCAGCTTCGGCCTCAACACCGTGGTGCTGCGCATGAGCTGCATCTACGGTCCGCACCAGTTCGGCACGGAAGACCAGGGCTGGGTCGCGCACTTCCTGATCCGCGCGCTGGAGCGCTGCACCATCACCGTCTACGGCGACGGCCGCCAGGTGCGCGACATTCTCTACGTGGACGACCTCGTCGAGGCTTTCCTCGCCGCGCAGGCGCGCATGCCGGAACTGCGCGGGCGCGCGTTCAACATCGGCGGCGGCCCGCAGCACACGCTCAGCCTGCTGGAACTGCTGGCGCGCATCGAGAAATTGCAGGGCCACGCGCCGCGCGTCGCACACGCGCCGTGGCGGGTCGGCGACCAACGTTATTACGTGTCCGACACGCGCGCCTTCCAGGCCGCCACCGGTTGGCGCGCGCGGGTGCCGGTGGACGACGGCATCGCGCATCTTCACGACTGGCTGCGCGAGCAGTCGGCGCGGGCCGAACACGCCACCGCGGGAGCGCACGCGGCATGAACACGAACTCCGTGATGTCCGCCGCGGTGATGCGCGGCGATGGTCGCATCGCCCTGGAACGCGTGCCGGTGCCGCGTCCGGGCGCGAAGGAAGTCTGCGTGCGCCTGGAAGGTTGCGGTGTGTGCGCGTCCAACCTGCCGGTGTGGGCCGGGCGGCCGTGGTTCAAGTATCCGCTGGATCCGGGCACGCCCGGCCATGAAGGCTGGGGCGAAATCGTCACGCTCGGTGATGAGGTGGAAGGTTTCGAGGTCGGCGAACGCGTGGCGCTGCTCTCGGGCCGCGCCTATGCCGACTACGACGTCGCGAGCATGGACGCGATCGCGCGCATCCCCGCGAGCGCGGAAAACATGCTGTTGCCGGGCGAGCCGCTGGCCTGCGCGATGAACATTTTCCGCCGATCGCAAATCGAGCGCGGACAATGGGCCGCAATCGTGGGCGTGGGTTTCATCGGCGCGCTGCTGGTCCAGCTCGCCTCCAGCGCGGGTGCGCGGGTGGTGGCGCTGTCGCGGCGGCCGTATGCGCTGGAGGTCGCGCGCCAGTGCGGCGCGGCGCACACGTTTCCGACGGACGACAGGTACGCCGCGATCGGCGCGGTGCGCGAGCTCACCCATGGCGCCGGTTGCGAGCGCGTGATCGAGGCCGCGGGCGAGCAGGTCACGCTCGACATCGCCAGCGCGATCAGCGCCGAAGGCGGCCGCCTGATGATCGCGGGCTATCACCAGGATGGACCGCGCATGGTGGACATGCAGCAGTGGAACTGGCGCGGGCTGGACGTGATCAACGCGCACGAACGCGACCCGAAGGTCGCCGCGCGCGGCCTGCGCGAAGCGATGGACGCGGTGCGCGACGGGCGGCTGGATCCCGCCGCGCTGCTGACGCACCGCATGCCGCTCGACAGGCTGGGCGACGCGTTCGAACTGATGCGCGCGCGCCCGGAAGGATTCCTCAAGGCAGTGGTGACGATGTGAACGCACAACTTGCACCGAAATGGAACGCGGACGCCGGCAGGCAGGTTTCTTCGCGGATTCCGCGCCTGGGCTTCCTCGGCGTCGGCTGGATCGGCCGCGCGCGCATGCAGTCCCTGCTGGAAAGCGGGCTGGGCGAAGTGGTCGCGATCGCCGACGCCGACGGCGCCGCGCTGGAGTCGGCCGTCGCGCTCGCCGACGGCGCGCGTGCACACACCTCCTACGCATCCATGCTCGGCGAAGATCTGGACGGCGTGGTGATCGCCACCCCGAGCGGCGCGCACGCGCGGCAGGCGATGGAAGCGCTGGAGTGCGGCATGGCGGTGTTCTGCCAGAAGCCGCTGACGCGTACGGCGGAGGAAGCGCGCGCGGTGATCGACGCCGCCCGCCGCGCCGATCGCCTGCTGGACGTGGACTTCAGCTACCGCCACGTCGCCGGCGTCGCGCAACTGCGCGAGCTGATCGGCAACGGCGAGTTGGGCGAGCTGTATGCGATCGAACTGGCCTTCCATAACGCGTATGGGCCGGACAAGCCGTGGTTCCGCGACATCCGCCGTTCCGGCGGCGGTTGCGTGATGGACCTGGGCATCCATCTGGTGGACCTGGCCTGCTGGATCACCGGCTGCGCGCAGGCGCACGCGCTGGATGCGCAGTTGTTCGCGCAGGGTCGTGCACTGCAACGACCGATCGCGGAAGTGGAGGATTACGCGAGCGCGCAATGGCGCATGGGCGAGACCTGCGTGCGCATGGCTTGTTCGTGGAACCTGCCGGCCGGCTGCGATGCGGCGATCGAGGCTTCGTTCTATGGCACGAAGGGCGGCGCGTCGCTGCGCAACGTCGCGGGCTCGTTCTACGACTTCACCGTCGAGCGCTTCCATGGCACGCGCCGCGAATGCCTGGCTTCGCCGCCGGATGCCTGGGGTGGCCGCGCCCTGCAGCACTGGGCGCAGCGCCTGACCGTGGACTCCGGCTTCGACGAGTCGGCCGAACATCTGGTGGACGTCGCAACGATCGTGGATCGCATTTATGGCCGGTAGCTTGCCTCGGCGGTCCGGGCTTTCCAGCCCCCTTGAGTCAAGGGGGCGATCAAACCCGAAGGGTTTGATGGGGGTTGTGGGAGCATGACCATGTCATTTGAAGCGAATACCTTTGGGGTCAATCGCAGAGTTCCGACGCGCGCTGAACTTTCCTTTGCATCACGGACGCAGGCATTGCGTGGATTCGGCGCGCCGCGCCGCGTGCTGATGACGGCCGATACCGTCGGTGGCGTGTGGCAGTACGCCATGGAACTGTGCCGCGCGCTGTGCGCGCGCGGGTACGAAATCACCCTGGCCACGATGGGCGGCCTGCCCGATCGCGAGCAGCACCGCGAAGCCGCAAACATTCCGGGCCTGGACCTGCGTGTCAGCCGCTACAAGCTGCTGTGGATGGACGATCCATGGCGCGACGTGGACGAGGCCGGCGAATGGCTGCTCGGGCTCGCGCACGATGTGCAACCGGACATCGTGCATCTCAACGACCTGGGCCATGGCGACCTGGACTGGCCCGCACCGGTGCTGACGGTCGGCCATTCCTGCGTGCTTTCGTGGTGGCGCGCCGTGCACGGCGAACGTGCGCCGGAACCGCAGTGGAAGCGCTACCGCGAGCGCGTCACCGCCGGTCTGCATGCGTCCAGCCTGGTGGTCGCGCCGACGCAGGCGATGATGTCTTCGCTGCAGTGCTTCTACGGGCCGCTGCGCAATACGCAGGTCATCCCCAATGGACGGTCACCGTCCCCGACAGGAGCAGATCAAGCAGCGCACATCCCTGTACGCACTCCTGATAAGAAGCACATCATTTTCTCGGCCGGCCGCGTCTGGGATGAAGGCAAGAACATCGCGAGCCTGGCGACCATCGCCGCGCGCGTGCCGTGGCCGGTGTGCATCGCCGGTTCGCGGCAGTCGCCGAACGGCGGGGAGGTCGGTTTCCTCAACGTGCGCATGCTCGGCAAGCTCGATGCGCAAGCGATGCATTGCTGGCTCAAGATCGCATCGGTCTACGCGCTGCCAGCGCGCTACGAACCCTTCGGCCTGTCGGTGCTGGAAGCCGCGCAGGCCGGCTGCGCGCTGGTGCTGGGTGACATAGAGTCCCTGCGCGAAACCTGGGACGGCGCGGCGCTGTTCGTGCCACCGGACGATCCCGAGGCGCTGGCCTCCACGCTGCAGCGGCTGATCGCGGACGACATCCTGCGCGAGCGCAGCATGGCGCGCGCGCATCGCCGCGCCGCGCATCTCACGCCGCGCGCAATGGCGGATGCCTACGCCGATGCTTACGACGACCTGTACCTGCGCCGCCAGTTCGGCGCCCGCGCGATGACGGAAGCGCATGCATGAAATTCGTGCTGTTCTATCACTCGCTGGTGTCGGACTGGAACCACGGCAACGCGCACTTCCTGCGCGGCGTGGTCGGCGAACTGATCGCACGCGGCCACCACGTTGACGTCTACGAGCCGGCCAACGGCTGGAGCCGCAGCCATCTGGTCGCCACGCACGGCGATGCGCCGCTGCGCCAGTTCGCCTGCCGGTTTCCGTTGCTGCGCAGCCGCCTCTACGACTTGGACCGGCTGGACGTGGACGCCGCGCTGGATGATGCCGACGTTGCAGTCGTGCACGAGTGGAACGATCCGGTACTGCTGGAGCGGCTGGGTGCCTACCGCCGCCGCGCGCCGTCGTTGCGACTGCTCTTCCACGACACCCACCACCGCTCGCTGACCGCGCCGCAGGAGATGGCGCGCTTCGACCTGCGCGACGTGGACGGCGTGCTCGCCTTCGGCGACGCGATCCGCCGGCGTTACCTGGACGAGGGCTGGAGCGCGCACGCGTGGACCTGGCACGAGGCCGCCGATACGCGCGTGTTCCATCCGTATCCGGAATTGCCGCACCAGGGCGACCTGGTCTGGATCGGCAACTGGGGCGACGACGAGCGCACCGCGGAGCTGAAGGAATTCCTGGTCGAGCCGGTGCACGCGTTGCGGTTGATGGCGCGCGTGCACGGCGTGCGCTATCCGGCCGAAGCGCTGGCGATGCTCTCGCACGCGGGCATCGATTACCGCGGCTGGCTGCCGAACTTCCGCGTGCCGGAAGTGTTCGCGCGCCACCGCGTCACGGTGCACGTGCCGCGCCGGCCGTACGTGCGCGCGCTGCCGGGCATCCCCACGATCCGCGTGTTCGAAGCACTCGCCTGCGGCATACCTTTGATCTCCGCGCCCTGGGATGACACCGAGAACCTGTTCCGTACCGGCGTGGATTACCTCGTTGCCGGCGATGGTGCGGACATGCAGCGCAAGCTGCACGACGTGCTCAACGATCCGGAACTCGCGCAGTCGCTTGTCGAAAACGGGTTGCAAACCATCCGCGCGCGCCACACCTGCGCGCACCGGGTGGACGAACTGCTGCACATCATCGAAGACCTGCATCCGTCTCCGGCATCTTGGCGGAAAGGCGCGATTCAAAGGCCCATTTCGGGTGGACGCCTGCAAAGCGTTGCGGGCGAAGGCAGATTGGCCGACGCCGGAGCGCAGGAACCGGAGTGTACACGTCAGTACATGAGGATTTCCTCGGCCCACAAAGCGGTACATCCCTGTACCGGGCCGGTCGAGCACCAGCTTGCCCGCGGCCGAGCTGCCGAGCGCAGCAGCTTTGCAGGTGTTCCACGGGGAGACGAGCGGTGAGCGAATCCCTGAATATCGCCTTCTTCGGATCGAGCCTGGTTTCCTCCTACTGGAACGGCGCCGCCACCTATTACCGCGGCATCATCCGCGCGCTGCACGCGCGCGGGCACCACGTGACCTTCTACGAGCCGGATGCGTTCGACCGCCAGCGGCACCGCGACATCGAGCCGCCGGAGTGGGCACGCGTGGTCGTCTATCCGCCCGATGAAGCCGGCGCGTTGCGCGCGCTGGAGCAGGCGCGCGGCGTCGACGTGGTGGTGAAGGCGAGCGGCGTCGGCGTGAACGACGAGCTGCTGGAGCGCGAAGTGCCGAACCTGCGCGCGCCCGGCACCCGGGTCGTGTTCTGGGACGTGGATGCGCCGGCCACGCTGGAGCGCATGCAAGCCGACGCACAGGATCCGTTCCGCGCGCTCGTCCCGCAGTACGACTTCGTGCTGACCTACGGCGGCGGTCCGCCGGTGGTCGAGGCCTACAAACATTTCGGAGCGCGCGAATGCGTGCCGGTCTACAACGCGCTCGATCCGGAGACGCACCATCCGGTGGCGCCGCAGCCCCGCTATGCCGCGGACCTGAGTTTCCTCGGCAACCGCCTGCCCGATCGCGAGGCGAGGGTGCACAAATTCTTCTTCGATGCCGCGCAGCGCCTGCCGCACTGCACCTTCCTGCTCGGCGGCGCCGGCTGGGACCAGGTGCCGGGCAACGTGCACGCGCTGGGCCACGTCGCCACCGCCGACCACAATGCGTTCAACTGCAGCGCCAGGCTGGTGCTCAACATCAACCGCGACAGCATGGCGCGGTTCGGCTGGTCGCCGCCCACGCGCGTGTTCGAGGCCGCCGGCGCGGGTGCATGCCTGGTCGTGGACGAGTGGAAGGGCATCGAGGAATTCCTGGAGCCCAACCGCGAGGTGCTGGTCGCGGAGGACGGCGCCGCGGTCGCGCGGTACATCCATTCGGTGGACGCTCGGCACGCGCGACGGATCGGCGCGCGCGCACGGCTGCGCCTGTTGAACGAACACACCTACGCGCGCCGCGCCGTGCAGGTCGAAGACATATTGCTGGGATCCTCGGTTGCGAGAACGGATGGAACCGCGCGGGCGCCGGTATCCGCATTCATGCGCACCGATGCGCACAGGGAGATGACGACATGATCGATTCGCTGGACATCGTGATCCTCGGCCTGTCGCTGCGCTCTTCATGGGGCAACGGACACGCGACGACGTATCGCGCCCTGGTCCGCGCGCTGTTGCGGCGGGGACATAACGTGCGCTTCCTCGAGCGCGACACCGAGTGGTACGCCGACAACCAGGATGCGCCGGGCGATCTCGCCGCGTGCATCGCGCTGTACGACAGCGTCGACGAGTTGAAGCAGGTGCATGCGGAAGAAGTCGCACATGCGGATCTGGTGATCGTCGGTTCCTATGTGCCCGACGGCATCGGGATCGGCGAGTGGGTGCAGGACATCGCCCACGGCACCACCGCGTTCTACGACATCGACACGCCGGTCACGCTGGCGCGGCTGGAACGTGAAGAATGCGGCTACATCGATGCGCGCCTGATCGCCGGCTACGACCTGTACCTTTCCTTCACCGGCGGGCCGCTGCTGCAGATCCTGCAGCAGCGCTACGGCGCCCATGCGCTGCCGTTCTATTGCGCGGTGGATGCGGAGCGCTACGCGCCAGTGCAGATCGCGGCGCGCTGCGATCTCGGCTACATGGGCACCTACAGCGAGGACCGCCAGCCGACGCTGCAGCGGCTGTTGCTCGAGCCGGCCAGGGCCTGGCCGGCGGGGCGTTTCGCTGTAGTCGGGCCGCAGTATCCGGATTCGATCGAGTGGCCGGACAACGTGAATCGCATCGAGCATCTCGGTCCCGGCGAGCATCCACGTTTCTACAACGAGCAGCGCTTTACGCTCAACGTCACCCGTGCGGACATGATCGCCGCCGGCTGGTCGCCGAGCGTGCGGCTGTTCGAAGCCGCCGCCTGCGGCACGCCGATCATCTCCGACGCGTGGCCGGGGCTCGATTCGTTCTTCGAGCCGGGCCGCGAGATCCTGATCGCGCACGACGCGCGGCAGGTTCTGTACTGGTTGCGCGACATGCCGGCGCGGCGCCGGCACGCGATCGGCGCGGCCGCACGCGCACGCGTGCTGGCCGAACACACCGCCGCGCATCGCGTGGAAACGCTGGAGCACTATCTCGATCGGGTGGCTCCGCGCAGGATCACGACACGATCGAGCAGGAGTACTTGGCATGACAACGCGGCATGAAGCCCAGCAAACCACCGATCACCAGAAAATCCGCAAATGGGCGGAAGCGCGCGGTGGACGTCCCGCCAGCGTGCGCGGCACCGAGGAAGGAAAAGAGGAAGCCGGCGTGCTGCGCATCGCCTTCACCGACGACGAGGATCTGGAAGAAATCGGCTGGGACGAGTTCTTCGACAAGTTCGAGGAGGAACACCTCGCCTTCCTCTACCAGGACCGCACCGCCGAAGGCGGCGAGAGCCGCTTCTTCAAGCTGGTCGAACGCGGCGAGCCGAAGCACGGCCGCGGTCGCGAGGGCAGTCACGGCGGCACGCACGGCAGCCGGACGCGTCATTAGAAGCGGTTGAGCCGAAAAGCCAGCCGTTCGTGCTGAGGTATCGAAGCACGAACAACCGCTCATGCGGATCTTGCGGCATTCGCCCTTCGATACCTCAGGGCGAACGGAGTGTTGAGGTAGGTGCTGATGTCATCGCTGGCGTATTCCGCCGAATCGCGTTCGCTGCAGCGGGAAATCGCGCAACTCGGGCCGTGGTTCCATAACCTGCATCTTCCGGGCGGCGAGCAGACCGCGCCCGAGCATGCGCTCGGCGATTTCCCCTCGTTCAAATGGCGCGAGATCGCGCCGCATGTCCCGCGGGATCTGGGTGGCTGGCGCGTGCTGGACATCGGCTGCAATGCCGGTTTCTACAGTTTCGAACTGGCCGCTCGCGGCGCGCAGGTGACCGGCATCGACGTGGATCCGCATTACCTTCGCCAGGCGCGCTGGGCGGCGGAACGATTGGGCTGCGCCGACCGGGTCGAGTTCCGGCAGATGCAGATCTACGACCTGATGCGCGAGCCCGTGCAATACGACCTCGTGTGGTTCATGGGCGTGCTGTACCACCTGCGGCATCCGTTGCTGGCGCTGGACATCATCCGCCGCAAGGTCAAGCGCATGCTGATCGTGCAGACGCTCACCATGCCCGGCGAGGAGGTGGCGCAGGTCGCGCGCGAGTTCTCGCTGGACGAGCGCGAGGCGATGCTGCAACCGGGCTGGCCGAAGATGGCCTTCATCGAGCATCGCATGGCCGGCGACCCGACCAACTGGTGGGCACCCAACCATGCCTGCGTGGAAGCGATGCTGCGCGCCAGCGGCTTCAAGGTCTGCAAGCGCATCGCCCACGAGTGCTACCAATGCGAACCCATTGCCGGTGATCCCGAGATCACGCCGATGATCGAGGAAGAATTGCTGGCCGCCACGGGGCAGGGCGCGCGCAATGACTAGCAAGAGCCCACGCAAGCCGCCCGGCAAGGACGACCCGCGCAAGCAGAGCACCGCGGGTTACGCGGAAGAGCAACTGCACCCGAAGGAAAAGGGTCGCAAACTCCCAAGCGAAGGCGGCCCGCACGAGCCGCACAACAACCCGAAGCAGAAGCCAGGGCGCGGGAACGGGTAGCGCGCGACTGCGGCGCCACCCGCTCGGCACGATTTTGCGCGCAGGATGCAAGGGAATGCGGCTAGTGCTCTCGCGTGTACGAGGCAGGCGCCCAGCCCTCATCGGGCCAGGTAGAAATCCATGGGGATCAGCTCGATAGCCCATCCGCCTTCTTCGCCCAGCGTGGCGGCGGGGTGCAGGGATGCAATGCGCAGCGCTTCGTCAGGGCTGTCCGCCTCGATGATGAAAGGCCGCCCACCACTTCCTTGGACTCGGTATAGGGCCCATCGCTGACGTGCGTCTTGCCGTTGCGCGGACGAAGCGTCTTCCAGCTGTCCAGGTCACCAAGCGAAGCGGAAACCAGAACCTTGCCGGTCGCGCGCATCTTCTCGTCCAGGGCCGGGCATTGGCTCACCAGTGCCTTGACGTCTTCTGGCGCCATCGCGGCGAACTTTTCGGGCGTGAAGTAAGCCAGTCCGAGATATTTCATGGAGGTCTTTCGGTGGTGGGTACGTACTGACGACGAAGTGGGCGAGCGGAAATCGACCATGCTTCGGGAGGTTTGTAGCGGGTCGCTGCAACCCGGTCCGCTTCGGGTCGTGAACCGCGCAGAATCTCGGCCGCCGCTCAGCCGTCCAGTTCGGCCCATTGTGCGTAGGCGGCATCCAGGTCGGCCTGCAGCGCGGCCAGTGCGTTGTTGGCTTGCACGATCGCGCTGCTGTCCTGCGCGAAGAACGCGGGCTCGTTCATCGCCGCGGTCCGGGTCGCGATCTCGCTTTCCAGTTGTTCGATGCGTCCGGGCAACTGCTCCAGCGCGCGTTGATCCTTGAAGCTGAGCTTGCGTTTTACAGGTGCGGGCGGCGGAGCGGCTTTCGCGGCAACGGGCTTGTCGCCGCGGGGGGCCGCGGGTGGTTCGGCCGGGCGCTGGCGCAGCCAGTCGCTGTAGCCGCCGACGTACTCGCCGATCCGGCCGTGACCTTCCAGCGCCAGCGTGCTGGAGACGACGTTATCGAGGAAGGCGCGGTCGTGCGACACCAGCAGCAAGGTGCCCTTGTAGTCGAGCAACAACTCTTCCAGCAATTCCAGCGTTTCCACATCGAGATCGTTGGTCGGCTCGTCCATCACCAGCAGGTTGGACGGTTGCGCGAACAATTTCGCCAGCAGCAGGCGATTGCGCTCGCCGCCGGACAGGCGGGTGATGGGCGCGCGCGCGCGTTCGGGCGAAAACAGGAAATCCTGCAGGTAGCCGATGACGTGCTTGCGCTGCCCGTTCAATTCGATGAACTCGCGCCCGCCGGCCACGTTCTCGAGCGCGTTGAGCGAGTCGTCCAGTTGCAGGCGGTGCTGGTCGAAATACGCGATCTGGATACCGGTGCCGAACTCGACCGTGCCGCGTTGCGGAACCAGCTCGCCCAGCATGATCTTCAGCAGGGTGCTCTTGCCGGCCCCGTTCGGGCCGATGATGCCGATGCGGTCGCCGCGCATCACCGTGGTGCTGAGGTCGTCGATCAGCACCCGACCGTCGTAGCTGTGGGTGACGTGCTCGAGCTCGATCACCTTCCTGCCGGAAGCCTGTGCGTTACCCAGCGTCATCTTCACGTTGCCCGTGAGCTCGCGTCGTTTCGCGCGCTCGTTGCGCAG
>DASSFA010000315.1:0-9907 GCA_035694895.1 Rhodanobacteraceae bacterium
ATGCGCGTCGCGTGCGTCATGCGAAATCTCCCGGCCGTCAGGTGATCTGCCGCCGGACCGGCCCGCTTGGAACCAGTTCACGGTGTGCACCACCGACGTTACCGAATGCGACGCCGCGCGATTCCGGTCCCAAACCGGCCAGCAGCGCCAGCACGATCGCCACGCCGCCGATCCACACGCTCTGCGCGAAGGCGAAGTCGCCGCCGCGGGTAGCGGCAAGCCAAGCAAGGATGGTGCCGGTGCCGGCGGCGATAAGGTTGCCGAGCTGATAGGCGAACCCCGGCAGCGTGCCGCGCACGTCGTCCGGCGAGAGCTCGTTCAAGTAACTGGGCACCACGCCCCACGCGCCCTGCACCGCGACCTGGATCAGGAACGCGCCGATGCCGAGCAGGACGATCGAACCGCCGTAGGTCCACAGCGGGATCACCGGCAACGCCAGCAGCGCCGCGATCACCATTGCGCGGCGGCGGCCGATCCTTTCCGACCACGCGCCGAAGGCGAGCCCACCGACCAGCGCGCCAAGGTTCAGCACGATCGTGAGCATGCTGACCAGATGCGTGTCGAAATGCTTCTGGCTCTTGAGGAAGGTCGGGTACACGTCCTGCGAGCCGTGGCTGAACATGTTGAACGCCGCCATCAACAGCATCAGGTACACGAACAGGCCCCAGTGGCCGCGCATCGCGGTCCGCACATCGCGCCTGGCACCGCTGCGCAGGCGCTGCTCGAACACCGGCGATTCCGGCACCTTGCTCCGGATGTAAAGCACCAGCAGCGCGGGCGCCGCACCCAGCACGAACATGCCACGCCAGCCGATGCTGTTGAACAGCAGGCCGTAAAGCAGTGCGCCGATCAGATAGCCGCATGGATAGCCGCTCTGCAGCAACCCGGAGACGATGCCGCGCGACTTCGGGGGGATGGACTCCATGGCGAGCGAAGCGCCGATGCCCCACTCGCCGCCCATGGCGATGCCGAACAGCGCGCGCAGCACCAGCAGCACGACAAGTGACGGGGCAAATGCGCAAGCCAGTTCCAGCACCGAATACAGGATCACGTCCAGCATCAGCACCGGCCGCCGGCCGAAGCGATCGGCCAGGCGTCCGAAGATCAACGCGCCGAGCGGACGGAACGCCAGCGTCAGCAGCAGCGCGAAGGTGACTTCGGTGATGCCGACGTGGAAGCTGCGCGCGACTTCCGGGATCACCAGCACCAGCAGGAAATAGTCGAACGCATCCAGCGTCCAGCCGAGGAAACTCGCCGCCACGGTGTGGCGCTGGGTGGAATCGAGTTCGCGTAGCGCGGCGATTGTGCCCATCTTCAATGCTCCTTGCCGGCTGGCGCGTAACGCAGGTCGTCCAGCAACGGCGTGCGCGGGCGCTGGATGACCAGCATCGGATTGCCGGCCACGCGATGGCAGCCGGTGCACGCGGCGGAAAGGTCGTCGTAAGCCCTGGCGAATTTCGCCCTGTCGTGCGTGCCGATCGCATCCATGAGGTTCTTCAGGGGCGCACTGAGCATCGCCGGCATCACCTCGGAAAGTTTCTGCGGCTGCAGCTCGGCGGCATCGCCGTTGGTCTCGACGATGCCCTGCACCGCCTCGCCCAACTCGCCGGCCATGTAATAGGCAAGATCCCAGTTGCCCGCCTCGCCTGCCCACCACAGCCGGTCGTGGCGCAGCTCCAGCAGCAACATCTGCTGGCCGAGTTCCGGCCGCGCCTGTTTCTCGAGTTCGGCCACGCGCTGCTCCGGCGCACGGATTTGTGCATCGGGAGAAGGCTGCGGCGGCGCCGCGGCCCGTGCGACGCCGATGGCGAACACCAGTCCCGATGCGAAGATGGCAAACTGCGCACCCTTCATCCGCTTCTCCTGTCCACCCCGATCCACCCGATCTAAACACCGCCGCGGCAAGGGTGCAATCCCATCCTCACGGCTGGTCGCGACACCAGCGGATACAATCCGGAAGATGGCGATCGTGATTTCCATGGCGGTGTTGCTGGTGCTCCTCGCGCCGGCATGCCTGTTCGCGCTGCGCGTGCGCGCGCGGGCAAGGATGGATCCGGAAACGCTTGCCGATCGGATCGACGCCTTGCTGCCGCAGACCCAATGCACGCGTTGCGGCTATTCCGCCTGCCGGCCCTATGCGGAAGCGATCGCACGCAACGAGGCGCCGATCAACCGCTGCCCGCCGGGCGGAGACGCCGGCATCCGTGCACTGGCCGTGCTCACCGGACGACCCGTGCTGCCGCTCGATCCGGAATGCGGCGCAGAGATGCCGCCGCAAGTCGCGTTCATAGACGAGGACGTGTGCATCGGCTGCACCAAGTGCATCCAGGCCTGCCCGGTGGACGCCATCGTTGGCGGCTCCAAACTGATGCACACGGTGATCCCGCAACTGTGCACGGGTTGCGAGCTGTGCATCCCGCCCTGCCCGGTGGATTGCATCGACATGCTGCCGGCGCGGAATGAGGCCTCGCAACTGTCCCGCGCCGCATGAGGAATCCGCTGTCCCGCTGGTACGTGCGGCTCATCCTGTGGCTGATCGCGATCGGGATCTTCTGCGTGTGGTGGCCCGTCCGGGAAATGCCGCACTTCATCATCGAGCCGCAGAACCGCGCCAAGGCGTTCCTGCAACTCGCCGTGTTCCATGGCTCCTGGCTGCTGTTTCCGGCGATGCTTGAAGCGGCCCTGATCCTGTGGAACCGGGCCCGCCGCCGGCACTGGCGGCGTGCCATCGGCGCGGCACTGGTCCTGCTGCTCGCGCTCGTCGGCGCCTGGGCACGCTTCGTCGAACCGAATGTCCTCGTCGTGCGTACCACCGTGGTACCGGCGCCGATTGACCTGAATATTGCGCTGGTCGCCGACGTCCACGTCGGCCTGTTCACGCGACCGGACAAGCTGCGCCAGCTGGTGGACCGGCTGAACGCAATGCACGTGGACTTGGTGCTGTTCGCGGGCGACCTCACCTACGATCCGCCACGCGACCTGGGTGCCGCACTGGCGCCGTTGCGCAAACTCGACAAGCCGATGTACGCCGTGCTCGGCAACCACGACGTGCAACTGCCGGGACCTCCGCTGCAAGCGAAGATCCGCGCGGCGCTCGCTGACTCCCCGGTCACCTTCATCGAACATCGCGTTCTGGATTTTCCGAAGTTCCGCCTCGCCGGGCTGCACGACTACTGGACCGCACTGGACGATGCGGATTTCCTGCGCAAACTGCCGAACGACAAACCGTTGCTGATCCTGATGCACCAGCCGCACACCTTGCGCAAGTTGCACGGCGTGCGATTCGCGCTGGCGATGGCCGGGCACACCCACGGCGGGCAGGTCGCGCTGCCGTGGATCACCGCCCACGTATTCAAGTCCGTCCGCGACGAGATCTACATCGACGGGCTTTATCGCACTCCGCAAGGCGAACTGTTCGTCACCAGCGGGGTGGGGGTTACCGGCACGCCGGTGCGGTTCGACTGTCCCTCCCGAATCGACCTGCTTGAGCTGCGCCGCTCGGCGGCGCCGGCCGCGCCCACGCACTAGAATCCCGCGATGGCCTTTTCCTCCTTAACGTCCTGGCTGCGCAGCCGCGGCGACGCGCTCGTGAGTCGCTGCGCCGCAGCCGTCCAGAACCGCCGCATGCAGCGCGCCCGGGCGCAACTGCCCCTGCATGCACGCGAGAAGGCCACGTTCTGGCGCGCGCGTTACCTCGCCCGCAATGCGCGCCTGGAGCGAGAGCGCGAGGCGCGCGATCTGCGCCGCGGTTCGCGTGCCTCGCCGGCGAGCGATTTGCCCGCAGCGCAGGGCATCAGCAAGGCCGACGTGCTGGCAGCGATCGCGCGCAGTCGCGCGAACCGCCAGGCGCGTCGAAAAGCCGCGCATCGGCATCAAGAGGAAGGACGATGAAGCGCGCCGACATCGCCGAGCTGTTCCGCCGCCTGCGCGAACTCGATCCGAACCCCACCACCGAACTGAAGTACCGCACGCCCTTCGAACTTCTGATCGCGGTGATCCTCTCCGCGCAAGCCACCGACGCCGGCGTCAACAAGGCCACAGCGAAACTCTTTCCCGCCGCCAACACGCCGCAGCAGATCCTCGAGCTCGGCGAAGCGGGGCTGAAGCGATACATCTCCACGATCGGCCTCTACAACAGCAAGGCGAAGAACATCCTCGCCACCTGCGCGCTGCTGGTCGAGCGCCACCACGGCGAGGTGCCGCGCACCCGCGAAGAACTGGAGGCCTTGCCGGGCGTTGGACGCAAGACTGCCAACGTGATCCTCAACACCGTGTTCGGCGAGGCGACGATCGCGGTGGATACGCACATTTTCCGCGTCTGCAACCGCACGGGACTCGCTCCGGGAAAGAACGTGCGCGAAGTGGAAGACAAGCTCACGCGCGCGGTGCCCCGGGAATACCGCCTCGGCGCGCACCACTGGCTGATCCTGCACGGGCGCTACATCTGCGTCGCGCGCAAACCGAAGTGCCCGCAGTGTCCGATCCGGGACCTGTGCGCGTACAAGTTCAAGACCGAGCCGGCTTGATATCGCGCCTCGCGCCGCCGTCGCGCGCAGGTCGCTGAATTTTGCGTCAACCAGCAGCAACCATCCTAATCAGGGGTTAATCCGTACGGTCCTAAAATTGTTGCTCACCTTGGAAAGGCGGTCGTCCCGATCGCCGAATGGACACCCGCCACGCGGCGGCATGCATACGGAGGAGAACTTATGCAAACCAGGAAACTCACGATCGCGCTGGGCGCCCTCATCGCCGGCGCGGCTTTCGGCCCTGCGGCCCTGGCCCAGAGCAGTTCGTCGCAGCAGTACGAAACCCGCAACGCGACCCAGACGCAGAACATGGACCAGCAATGGCAGCAAATGGATGCCAACCATGACGGACATGTATCCAAGAGCGAATTCGACAACTACTGGAACCAGCAGTTCAAGACCGCCGACACCAGCAACGACGGCAAGCTGACGAAGCAGCAGTTGCGCACGGCCGACGAAACGATGAACGGCGGCGCCACGATCAGCAAGAGCAGCTTCAACCGGATGTGGCGTTCGGCCGATACCAACCATGACGGCTCGCTCTCCCAGAACGAGTTCATGGCCTACCACGACAAGATGTTCCGCAAGGCCGACACCAACAACGATGGCCGGCTGAGCAAGGCCGAGGTTCGCAACGCGGTGCAGAAGCACGACGAGAGCATCGCCTCCCTGTAAGCCATCTGCTCATGATGCGCGGCGGATCATCCGGTCCGCCGCGTTTTTTGTGCGCGCCTCTTCATGCGTGGAGTTGCTATGCTGGCGGAATGAGCGAAGAGAATTACGCACCGCGCATGGCTGCACGTTTCCGCGGTTTCCTGCCCGTGGCGGTGGACGTGGAAACCGGCGGCTTCGATCCGGAACGCGACGCGCTGCTGGAGATCGCGGTGGTGTGCATCCGCATGGAGTCCGATGGACTGGTGCACCCGGAACCTTACGTGTCCACGCACGTGCAGGCCTTCCCTGGCGCCAACATCGAGCCGAAGTCGCTGGAGATCACCGGCATCGATCCGGACCATCCGTTCCGCGCAGCGCTGCCGGAACGCGAGGCGCTGGAGCACGTGTTCAAGCCCGTGCGCGCGGCGATGAAAAGCGCCGGCTGCCAGCGCGCGATCCTGGTCGGCCACAACGCGGCTTTCGATCTTTCGTTCCTCAACGCCGCGGTGCGCCGCAGCGGGCACAAGCGCAATCCGTTCCATCCGTTCTCGTGTTTCGATACCGCCACGCTGGGGGGATTGGCGTACGGGCAAACCGTGCTGTCGCGGGCGGTCCAGGCGGCGGGCTTCGAATGGAATCCCAACGAAGCGCATTCGGCCGTCTATGACGCCGAACGCACCGCCGCGCTGTTCTGCGCGATCGTCAACCGCTGGAAGCAACTGGAGGATTGCGAGAAGGAAAGAGTGGGCACGAGCGATATTTGAATCGCCTTTGCCAAGCTCGCGCGTCCTGCGCTCGCCAGGCCCCTTCGGCATCCTGCCTCGTGCGTTCACGGGCGCAGCCGATGCCATTACTCGCGCCTTCCATGGCGCTCGCCCTTCGGGCCAGCTTCGCTGTTCGCGCGCGCGGCGTCAAGGCATCGGCCAAGCGCGCCGGCTCACCCATTCCACCCCAGTGCGCGCAGGCCCAGCACCAGGCCCCACGCGATCAGTGCCGTGATCGGCAGCGTCAGGATCCACGCCCACACCATGCGCTCGACCACCGTCCATCGGATCGCATTGAAGCGCTTGGCCGCGCCCACGCCCATGATCGCGGCCGACACGTTATGCGTGGTGGATACCGGAAAGCCGAATATGGAAGCGGTGATGATCACCGCGGCGGAACTGGTCTCCGCGGCAAAACCATTGATCGGATGCAGCTTCACCATCTTGTGGCCGAGCGTCTTGATGATCCGCCAGCCGCCGCCTGCGGTGCCGGCCGCCATCACCAGCGCGCACAGCACCTTCACCCAGACCGGAATCGGAAAATTCTCCACGGTGCCAGGAATGCGCAGGAAGGACAGCCAGGCCGGAAGCACGTCCAACTGATGAGCGGCCGTGGCGCTGGCCAGCGCGAGGGCGATGATGCCCATGGTTTTCTGCGCGTCGTTCATGCCGTGCGATACGCCCATCGCCGCCGCGGAGAGCAACTGCGCCTTGCCGAAGAGAGCGTTCACGAAAGGCGTGCGGCCAAATCGGCGCAGCCAGCCCTGGCGGTTGGCAAACCACGCAAACAGCCAGAACAGTCCGCCCATCACCAGGATCCCGAGCAGGAAGCCGATCACCGGCGAGGTCACCATCGGCACGATCACTTTCGGGATCACCCCCTTGCCCTGCCACCAGTGCGCGCCCCCTTCGCTCCAGATCACCGCCTTGAAGTTGCCGTGCGCCGCGGCGATCGCCGCGCCGCAGAGGCCGCCGATCAGGGCGTGCGAGGACGAGGACGGCAGGCCCAGCCACCAGGTGATGAGATTCCAGATGATCGCGCCCAGCAGCGCGCAGATCAGCAGTTCCGCGCCTATATTGACCACGCCGGCATCAACCAGGCCCGCGGCGATCGTCTTCGCGACCGCGGTGCCGATCAGGGCACCGACGAGGTTGGTCACGGCCGCCAGCAGCACCGCCTGGCCCGGGGTCAGCACTTTGGTGGCGACCACGGTCGCGATGGAATTGGCGGTGTCGTGGAACCCGTTGATGTAGGTGAACACCAACGCGATCACGACGACGGCGATGAGAAGGCCGATGGTCATGCAGGAGCGAGGATCGAAGACGGGTCGCGGGGACGCATGGCCGCCCTCCTCATGAGTGCTTCAACACGATCGAATAGATGACGTTGCCGACGTCGCGGCAGCGGTCAATGGCCTTTTCCATCAGTTCGAACAGATCCTTGGCCAGCACCACACTGATCGGGTCGCCACCGGTCGTGTACAGGCCGCGGTAGGCTTCCAGCAGCATGCGATCGGCTTCGGACTCGATCGCCTGCAGCCGGTCCTGCAGCGCGCGCATGCGGTCTATGCGCAGGCCGTTGCGCAATTCGCCGACCATCTCGGCCAGCACCTCGGTGGCACGCATCAGCAGCACCGCGCGCGAAGCGAAATCCACGCCCTCGAGCCGGGAAGGCTGGATCGCGTAGCGTTCGGCGAATTTCTCGATGGTCTTCGGGATGCGGTACAGCGCCGAGGACATCGCCTCGATGTCCTCGCGGTCCAGCGCGGTGACGAAGGTGTTGACCAGTGCCTGGCTGATCTGTGCCGCGAGCTGCTTCTCGCGCCGGCGTGCGGCGCGGAAGCTGTCCAGGATCATCGCCTCGCCGCGGTGCTCCAGCAATTTCTGCAGGGCACTGGCGCCGTCGCGCGCTGCCTCGGCGCTGGCCTCCAGCAGGTCGTAGAACTTGTCGCCCTTGCCGAACATCGTTTGCAGCGAAAACATGACGGGCTCCTGACAATGCCGGCGCAGAATATTTCCGGAATATTACACGAGCGTGACATTGGCCAGCAGCAGCCTTGGCCCGCGGGCTTGCTACACTCGACGCATGGACGTCCCCACGCACGCCCGGCCTTCCGATCGCACATGCTGACCGAGCTGGGCCTGGTCCTGCTGCTGGCGCTGTGCAATGCGTTCTTCGCATTGTCCGAGATCGCCCTGATCGCCTCGCGCAAGGTGCGCCTGAAACACATGGCGCGCTCCAGCGCGCAGGCGCAGATCGCCTTGCGGCTGGCCGAACATCCGGAACGCTTCCTCTCGACCGTGCAGGTCGGGATCACCCTGATCACGCTGATCACCGGCGCCGCCACCGGCAATGCGGTGAGCGAACGCATCCGTGTGTGGCTGCTGCAACTGGGCCTGCACGGGGTGGTGCCTTATTCGACCATCGTCGGCCTGATCATCGGCTTCATCATCGTCACCACCATCAACATCGTGGTCGGCGAACTGGTGCCCAAGCGCGCCGCATTGACCAGTCCCGAGCGCATCGCCTGCGTGGTCGCGACACCGATGCTGGTGCTCTCCTGGATCACCGCCCCGTTCGTGTGGGTGCTGAACCGGCTGAGCGGGCTGGTACTCGCAATCCTGCGGCTCAACCGCGCGCGGCGCGAGAAGGTCACCGAGGAGGAAATCCGGCTGCTGGTCGCGGAAGGCGCGGAACAGGGCGTGCTCGATCCCGACGAGCGCAACATGGTCAACCGCGTGCTGCGGCTGGGCGATCGCACGGTGGACAGCGTGATGACGCCGCGCCCGCGCATCGCCTGGCTGGATGCCGCTGCACCGCTCGCGGAAAACCTGGCGGTGTTGCGCACCACTCCGTTCTCGCGCTACCCGGTTTATCGCGAGAACGAGGACGAGGTGCTCGGCGTGCTGGAAGTGAAGCGCCTGCTGCGCGGGGCGTCCCTGGAAACCCGATTGCCGGAACTGTTCAGGCGTCTCGCCAAGCCGCTGTTCGTGCCCGGCACCGCGCGCGCACTGGACCTGCTGGAAGAATTCCGCGACGCGCAGACGCAGATCGCGCTGGTGGTGGACGAATACGGCGGCATCGAAGGCCTGGTCACGCTGAACGACCTGCTGAGTGCGGTAGTCGGGCGCGCCACACCGGCGGAAGGAGAAGCGCCGCGCAACGCGCCGGTGGTGCGCCGCGACGACGGCAGCCTGCTTGTGGACGGCTCGCTTTCCACCGACGACCTGCGCGAATTGCTGCAGCATCTCGAACTGCCCAACCAAGAAGAAAACGACTATCGCACCGTGGCCGGCATGATGATGGCAGCCTTCGGCCACATCCCCGAAGCCGGCGAACATTTCGAGTGGCGCGGCTTGCGCTTCGAGGTAATGGATCTCGATGGCGCGCGCATCGACAAGGTGCTGATCGCACCGGTCGCCGAAGGCGACGAAGACGAGGCGGAGATGGGGGGCGGTTAGAGAGCGAAGGGATCAGTGGCGAGCAGCGAGGGCGCTCCGCTCCGACGTACCGGCCATGCGCATCCTCGGCAAGGCACCGCTTCGGACATTGTCCCGCGGAAACGCTTCGATCTTGCGCCCTCGCTACTCGTCTCTCGTCCCTCGCCCCTCTTTCGCAATCCGCGCCATCCTCTCCGCATCCGCGAGGATCCCGTGCAGCACGCGCAGTTCGCGGGCATCCGGTTGCGCGCGCTGGAACAGCCGGCGCAGGCGCAACTCGATCGTGGTGGCCGAACGACCCTTGTGGAAATCGATCGCGTGCAAGGTGCGGAACAGGTGGGCGAAGAACTCTTCCATGTCCGCGGCGGAAGCCGGCGGATCCCGCGGTTCGACCTGCCCGATTGCGCCTGACGGATCGCCTTCCAGCATGGCCAGGCGCACTTCGTAGGCCATCACCTGCACGGCCTGGGCGAGATTGAGCGAGGAAAAATCATCGACGCTCGGGATGCGCACCATCGCATG
>DASSFA010000316.1:0-6749 GCA_035694895.1 Rhodanobacteraceae bacterium
GAACAGGTCGATGCCGAGCAGGATCCAGAACAGGCCGCCCCACACCGGCACTTCCAGCGGGATGTCGTGCGGAAAGCAGGCGTGCGCGGAAAGCGCGTAGTTGAAAACGAGCTGGGTCATCCAGGCCAGCGGTGCAGCGAAAGTCGCGAAGTTGAGCGCGAATCCGACCGGCAGGCGCGCATCCGCGGGGGCATTGGGATTGGTGACGGCGGGCATGGGCGGCAATACCTCAATGCGGAGAGATGTAGGGAAGCAGGTAGAGGGTGATGAAGATCGCGATCCACACCAGCACCAGGAAATACCAGTACATCGCGGCGACGCTGATCGGCACGTAACGCTGCGGGCTGATGTGCCCCATCGCGCTCCACAACAGCATGCCCACCAGGATCAGCACGCCGACGATCGCGTGCAGCACGTGGAAGGCGGTGATGATGAAGAACAGCGAACTGTAGGCATCGGCATTGAGCACGAACGGCTCGATCTTCCAGTCCAGGAATTGCAGGATCACGTACAGCACGCCCAGCAGCAGCGAGATCAGCATTCCGATTTGCAACCCGGACGGCCGGGCCAGCCGGATGCTGTGCTCGGCCCACCACATCGTGCCGGCGCTGACCAGCAACGCCACCGTGGTCGGGATCGAATAGCGCAGCGGCGGCAACCCGGCCGGCGGCCACGGCTGCGTGCTCATCGATTGCAGGTAGAAGTAGCTGAAGAGCAGGTACGCGAACACCGAAGCTTCGGTGGCGATCAGTCCGAGCATTCCCCACCAACCGGAGGTGCGGAAACCGGCCTTGCCCACCGGCAGCGGACGCGGCAGCGAGCGTTCCTCATAGACCGAACTCATACCCTCATCTCCCATCCGGTCGCCTGGCGTGGCCAGAACCAGTAGAACAGCGCGGGCACCATCGCGCACATGCAGCCGAAGGCCACCCACCACATCGTCATCAACATGCCGACGAAGGTGCCCGCGATCAGAAGCGCCATGATCAATGGCGCCAGCGTCGGGTGCGGCTGTTTCAGGATCACGTCTGGCTCGGCATCCAGCACGGTGGTGCCGGGAATCTCATGGTGGTGGTCCAGCACCGCGCCCTCTTCCAGGATGCTGCGCCCGCCCTGCTCGTCCAGCCGGCTTTCCCACAACGGATGGATGCTGCCCACGCGCGGAATCACCGCGAAGTTGTAGCTGGGCGGCGGCGATTCGGTGGCCCACTCCAGCGAATCGGCATCCCACGGATTCGGCGGCGCCTTGCGGCCGGCGAACAGGCTGACGATCACATTGACCACGAACAGCAGCACGCCGAGCGCGAAGATGAAAGCGCCGATCGTGGTCACCAGGTTGAGATCGCCCCAGCCCATCGAGGCGGGATACGTGTAGATGCGCCGCGGCATGCCGGCGAGTCCGGAGATGTGCATCGGGAAGAAACCGACGTTGAAGCCGATGAACATCAGCCAGAAGTTCCACCAGCCGAGTTTCTCGCTCAGCATCCTGCCGCTCATCTTCGGGAACCAGTGGTAGATGCCGCCGATCACCGGGAACACGTTGATGCCGATCAGCACGTAATGGATGTGCGCCACCACGAAATAGGTATCGGTCAGTTGCCAGTCCAGCGGCACCGCCGCGGTCATGAACCCGGACACGCCGCCGATCACGAACAGCACCACTTCCGCGGCGAAGAACTTGAAGGCGGTGGTGAACACCGGCCTCCCGGTCCAGATCGTCGCCACCCACGAGAACACCGACACCGCGGAGGGAATCACGATCACGAAGCTCGCCGCACTGAAGAACCCCATCGCCACCGCCGGCAGTCCGGTCGAGAACATGTGATGCACCCACACGCCGAAGCCGAGCACCATCGTCAGGATCGTCGCCAGCACCACCGCCGACTGCGCGACAAGCGGGCGCCGGCAGTACACGGGCAGCGCCTGCGAGACGATGCTCATCGCCGGCAGCACGATCGCGTACACCCACGGATGGCCGAAGATCCAGAACAGGTGCTGCCACAGCAGCGGATGCCCACCCATGCTCGGATCGAAGAAGTGCGTATTGAAGCGCCGGTCGCACCAGAGCATGAAGAAATCCAGGCTCACCGCCGGCACCGCGAACAGCAGGCCGATGTTGGACACCAGCGTGCCCCAGATCATGATCGGCACGCGGCTGATGGTCATGCCCGGCGCGCGCGTGCGGAACGCGGTGGCGAGGAAATTGATCGCGCCGGCGGTGGTGGAGATGCCCAGGAACACCATCCCCAGCGAATAGATGTCCACGTTCCAGTCGGGGTTGTAAGGACGCGAAGCCAGCGGCACGTAGTTGAACCAGCCGACGTCGGTGCCCTTGCCTTCCCAGAAACCGATGTAGAGGAAGATGCCGGCCAGCAGGAACACCCAGTAGGTGAACATGTTGAGGCGCGGAAAGGCCATGTCGCGCGTGCCGAGGATCAGCGGCCACAGGTAATTGCTGAAACCCGAGAGCACCGGCAGCGCGTACAGGAAGATCATCGTCATCCCGTGCATGCTGAAGAACTGGTTGTACAGCTCGGGCGTCAGCAGGTGCTCGTTGGGCTGCGCCAGTTGCAGGCGCATGCCCAGCGCTTCCAGCCCGCCCATGATCAGGAAGATGAAAGCGGTGGTCAGATAACGGTGGCCGATCTTCTTGTGGTCGACGGTGGACAACCAGCCGTACAGGCCCGGCTTGTCCTTCCACATGTTCTCCAGCTTGTCGCGCAGTTCCGGCGTGGGCCGGGCGATCACCGGGGTGCGAAAGGTGGGGTTTACTGCCATTGCGTGAATTCCTTTTGCAATCTTTCCTGACCGCCGAATCAACGATCGCCTGCGCGCAGGCTCCTACGAAGCGGCTGTCGTAGGAGCGCCTGCGCCCGACTCCGAAGCTTGAAAGACCAGAAGCGCAGCCATCCATGGCACAAGAGCTCCATGGTCGCGCGCAGGCGCGCTCCTACATGCAATGTCAGGTCGAAGATTCATTTCAACGTCTGCAGATAAGCCAGCAGCGCCTGCAACTGCGGGCCGTTGAGGTTTTCCGTGGGCATGTCGACGCCGGGCTTCAGCGACTGCGCGTTGGTGATCCATCCGGCGAGATGGCCCGTGTTGTTCGGCAAGGTGCCGGCCGCGATCGTGCTGCGGCTCATCAGGTGCGTGAGATCCGGCCCCATCGCGCCCTGGCTGCCGGCCAGCCCGCGCACGGTGTGGCAGATCGCGCAGCGTGCCTGGAACACGCCCTGCCCTTGCAATGCGAGTCCCGCCGGCGGACCCGCCGCCGGTTGCAACTGGTGCGTCCACCACGCGTCGAAATCCTTCGGGTCCTGCGCGACCACGTACATCCCCATGTGCGCGTGCTGCAACCCGCAGAACTCGGTGCACTGCCCGCGGTACACGCCCGGTTTCCCCGCTTCCAGCCACGCGAGGTTGGTCTGGCCCGGGATGGTGTCGGTCTTGCCGGCGAG
Organism: Rhodanobacteraceae bacterium; assembly: GCA_035694895.1. Classification (GTDB taxonomy): domain Bacteria; phylum Pseudomonadota; class Gammaproteobacteria; order Xanthomonadales; family Rhodanobacteraceae; genus 66-474. The sequence continues at coordinate 3,459 of DASSFA010000316.1, forward strand.
CTGTGGAATCCAGAACGAGTGGATCACGTCCGCGCTCATCAGCTTCAGTCGCACCGGAATGCCGACCGGAACGTGGATCTCGTTGGCCGTTTCGAACGTGCGCGCGGGCTGCCCGTATTCGAGGTAGCGCACCTGCCACCACCACTGGTGGCCGGTGATTTCGAGCGTGATCTGCGGATGTCCGGGCGGCGCCGCGGCGGCGCCGAGCACGAAGAAGGTCCAGATCGCGGAGAGCAACAACAGCACGATCGAAACCGGCACGCCGATCATCAGCCACGGCATGCCGTTGGGGCCGCGCGTCACAACCGGCCAGCCCTTTTCGTCGTAGGCACCATGGCCACGCTTCCACCAGATTCCGATCAGCACCGCGAGTGCGATGAAGAGCACCACGAACGACGACAGCGCGAGCAAGCCCCAGCCCAGTTCCTTGATCGGTCCCGCCGGCCAGCCGTGCGAAACCATGAAGGTCAGCGGCCATGCGCCGGCGACGCCCGGCGCAAGCAGCAACGCGGGAAACATCAACCTTTTCATGGATGCCCACCCGACGTGCTCGGCGGCTTGGGATGCGTGGGCGGCGCCGGGTGCGGCGACCTCGGGGTTTGCGGCGCCGGCTTCTCCTGTTTCGGCAGACCCGGCGGTTGCTTGGCGCTCGGCGGCTTCGGCGGGACCGGCTGGCTGCCGGGCGCGGGTTGAGCGGCCTGCAGCGTCTTGCTCCCGAACACCGGATTCTCGTTCGACAGCGATTGCACGTAAGTGACCAGCGCCCAGATCGCCTGCGGAGGCAGCGTGGTGCCCCACTGCGGCATGCCATTGGGCCGGCCGTGCTCGATGCTCAGGTAGATGTCACCCGGATCGCCGCCGTAGATCCAGAGCTTGTCCGACAACGGCGGACCCATGCCGCCGCCGCCGCCGGCCGCGTGGCAGCCGACGCAATTCAACGACTTGAACAGCTTCTGGCCTTCCATCCAGGCGTTCTTGTCGCCTTCGTAGGGATTCTTCATGTGGCCGGGCGGGCCGATGTGCAGGCCGGAAACCGGCACGCGCTGGAGTTGTTCGCCCGGCGCCTCCGCTTTCGGCAATGCGACTGTCTGCGCGATCGCGAACCCGGCCAGCGAGATGCTGAACGTTGCGATGGAAACCGCTAGGAATGTGTGCTTCATCGTGCCCTCCATGGCAACGACGTGAATCCTGTGTAGGAGCGCGCCTGCGCGCGACCGGGATTTGTCGCCCGCGGGGCGGCCGCTCCATCGCCGCCGACGAGCCGGCTCCTACAACTATCTCTTCCCGGCAGAGATGCCGTCGCTGCCAGCCTTCACAACCGTGTTCGTGCCCGGCTCGACCGCTTCCATCTTCAACATCGGCACGCCGTAGTCGGCAAGCAGCGCGTGGATCGCGTCGTGCTTCTCGCGCAGGAACTCGTTCAATTTGTCGCGCAACGCGGTATCGCCGTAGCGCACGGCCATCGATATCGAGAATTCGAACGGCAGGATCGTGTGCACATGGGTGATCGGTACCACGGTTAGCTTCACCGGCTCGCGCGCGGCGAAATAGCCGGCCAGCGGCCCCCACGCGATCGCCACGTCCACTTCGCCGCTGGCCACGGCTTCCATCAGGTCGGCGGAAGGATTCTTGCGCCCGTAATCGGCGAACAGCTTGTAGACGTGCACGTTCCTGACGATGCCGCGATGCGCCAGCACCGAACCGCTGGGCAAATCCGCCCAGTCGTCGCCGATCGCGTGCACGCCGATCTCCAGCGTGCGCAGGCGCGGATCGTCCAGCGACTTCAACCGGTACGGCGCATCCGCGCGATACACCAGCGCGTAAGTCGAGCGGTAATACGGATCCGTCGTCAGCTCGGCCTTGTCCTGCGTCGGCAGCGCCATCACCACGTCGCACTTGTTCGCATCCAGCGTGTCCTGCAGGAACTGCTTCTGCTGCATCGCCCAGGTGTACTCGACGGGCTTGCGCATCCACTTGCCGAGCATCTCCGCCAGCTTGTTCTCGAAACCTTCGCCCGCCCGGTTGGAGAACGGCAGGTTGTTGGGATCGGCGCACACGCGCAGCGAGGAATCCGGTTGCGCGGGCGCCGCGCCGGGATATTGCGTGTGGGCCTGCGCGAGGGCCGGCGCAGGTGCAGACAGCGCGGCCATCATGCAAACGATGGCCATCGGAGCCGTCCACCCCGGGCGCAGGCTCGGCGGGAACGCAATTTTCCGCGCGCCCATCATGGCGACCCCCCCGCCTTGGGCAGCGCGAACACGTACAGCGTGCCGCCTTTCGCCGTGTAGTCGGGCAGGTCCTGGGTGGCGCCGACGAACCCGAGCGCGCCATAGGGGTCGCGCGGATCCAGGTCTCCCGCGACCACCGCGCCCGACCAGCCGCCCACGCCCGAGAGCACCGCGACATATTCGCGGCCATCGGGCCCCTTGAACGCGATCGGCTGTCCGTTGATGCCGGAACCGAGCCGGAATTTCCACAGCTCTTTGCCGGTCCTGGCATCCACCGCCTTGAACCAGCGGTCCATCGTGCCGTAGAAGGCGACGCCGCCGGCGGTCACCAGCGCGCCGCTCCACACCGGGAAGTTCTCGTGGTCCGACCACACGATTTTCGCGTGCACCGGATCGTAGGCCGTGAACGCGCCACGGTAGCCGCCCGGCCCGGCTTTCATCGCTATCTTGGCGCCGACGTACGGAGTACCTTCGATGTAGCTGACATTGGAGACCTCTTCGTCCTGGCACACGTTGTTGTGCGGGATGTAGAGCAGGCCGGTTTCGGGCGAATACGCGCTCGGCTGCCAGTCCTTGCCGCCGGTCGCGGCGGGACACATGTTGTTGACCGTCGCGTCGAGCTTGGGAACTTCATTCGGGTTGACCACCGGCGCGCCGGTTTGCAGGCTGACGCGCTCCACCGTGTTGGCGCCGGGCATGAATCTCTGCGCGGAGATGATCTTGCCGGTGGTGCGATCCTGCACGTACAGATAGCCGTTGCGATCCGGATGCGCGAGCAGCTCGCGCTGCTGGCCGTCGATCGTGGCGTTGAACAGCACGCTCTCGTTGATGCCGTCGTAATCGTGGGTGTCGTGCGGATTCCACTGCACCGCCCATTTCGCCTGGCCGGTATCGGGGTCGCGCGCGAACAGCGTGCAGGTCCAGAAATTCAGGCCCGGGCGCTGATAAGGGTTCCACGGGCCCGGATTGGCCGTGCCGTAATAAATGAGGTTCAACTTCGGATCGTAGGTGATCCAGCCCCACACCGTTCCGCCACCGATCATCCACGCGGATTTGGACGGCC
>DASSFA010000317.1:0-2050 GCA_035694895.1 Rhodanobacteraceae bacterium
GGGACGGCAAGCCGGACAAGCTGCCGCTCCTGGAACGGTAATCGGACCAAGGCTGCACGGAAACGAAAACGCCGCCCTCGGGGCGGCGTTTTTGCTTGCAGCCTTGCAGAATCGAGCGAGGCGAATCAGCCTCCGCCCAAACGCTGCTGAAGCATGCCGAGCACGCGCTCAACCGCGTCCTGATTGCCCTGTACGTTCACCACGCTGCCGCTGCCGGATGGCGCAACGCTCACGGTCACGGTTCCGGTGACGTTCCGGGTCTCGCTGTGATTGCGATGGAACAGACGATGGAGGAAACCGCCCTTCTCCTCGGTCTGCGTGGTGACCATGCTGTCCACCCCGACCTGGTAGGTCATTGCGCTGTCGTCGCGCGCACTGATCGTGCCCACGCCGCCGCGCTCCAGCGCCAGGCCGACGCGGTGATAGGCGCTGGCCGGATCATCCGCAAGCGTCAGGCTGTTGCCGGAAACCGTCGCGGTGGGCGGGGCGCCCTCCTGCGCAGCACCTGAGTTAGACCCGGCCGCGGCCGCCGGCTTGCCGTTCACGGTGATCTGCGGGCCGCCTGCTTCCGGGATGTTCAATGCCTCGGAGTTAGGGGGATTGTCCAGCCCCGGAGGTACTTCCAGCGCATTGCCCTGCTGAGCGGACTTGTAGTCCGCTTCGCGATGGCGGAACGGATTATGCGAACGAAGGGTCTGGCAGGCGGACAACGTGGTCAGCGCGCCGACCAGGGCCATCGAGAGCAGGAGTTGCGATTTCTTCATGAGCGCGTTTCCAGACAGGTTGCGTGCGGCGATAGTTTTTGATCAGGCGGCATGCGCGAGCGGCTGCAGCACGTTGCGCAGATGCGTACGTGCGGGCCCCGCACCGAGCTCCATCAGGGGCAGCCGGAGAGTGCCCTGGCACAAACCGAGTTCGGCCAGTCCCGCCTTCACCGCGATCGGATTGGGCGCGCAGTTCAGCGCTTCCAGCAGCGGCTTCAGCGATTGCGTTTGCACGGCGGTCTTGGCGCGATCGCCGGAGCGCGCGGTGTCGCACAATGCGCGGAACGCCGCCGGCACCAGATTGTTGGCGACCGAGATCACGCCGGCGGCGCCGTGCAGCATGGCTTCCGCGGCGGTCGCGTCGTCGCCGGACAGGAAAACGAACCCCGGCCGCGCGAGCTGTGCGATCGCGCGAATCCGCTCGATGTCGCTGTTCGCTTCCTTGATGCCGATGATGCGCGGATCGTCGCGCAGCTCGGCCACGACCTGCGGATGCAGGTCGCAACCGGTGCGCACCGGCACGTTGTAAAGCAGCACGGGCATGTCGCCATGCTCGGCCACTTCGAGGAAATGCCGGCGCAATCCCTCCTGGGTCGGCCGCACGTAGTAGGGCGTCACCACCAGCGCGGCGTCCGCCCCCAGCGCGTGCGCGCGTCTGGTCTGCGCGATCGTCTTCGAGGTCGCCGCCTCGCCGGTACCGGCGATCACCGGAACGCGGCGGTCGACATGTTCGACCGCGAATGCGAGCAACTGCTCGTATTCGTATTCATCGAGCATGTGCGCCTCGCCGGTCGAGCCGGCCACGACCAGGCCCTGCGTCCCGCCCTCGATCTGGTGATCGAGCAGGCGCGCGAAGGCATCGAGGTCGAGCGCACCGTTGCCCTTGAAAGGCGTCGCCAGTGCGCAGAGGCTGCCGGTTATCTCCAAGATCTCACGCCGCATTGTGGGGAGCCGGCATCTTAACGGCCGGCGCCGCGAAACACCATCGCGGCCGCTTGCGGGCCGCGCGCGCCGGCGGCTATCCTGAACCGTACTTTTTCCGTCGGGACCGTCGATCCCTTGAACCGCACCACTCCGCGTCCCGGCACCGACCACCATCTGCTGATCCAGACGGTTTCCCCCGCGACGCACTCGCCGCTGCTGGCGCTGGCCCGGCGCATCGCCGATGCCGGCTGCAACCTGGTTGATTCGCGCGTTGCCACGATCGGCGCGGATACTTCGGTCGTGCTGCTCGCGCAGGGCGCGTGGGATGCGATTGCCAAGCTGGAGAACGCGCTGACCCGCAT
>DASSFA010000318.1:0-8188 GCA_035694895.1 Rhodanobacteraceae bacterium
TTGACGCGTCCGCTGGCGACCAGCCACGGCAATGCGAACAGCAGGATCGCCAGTGCGAAAGAACCCAGCGCCAGCGGCCATGGTCCCCAGCGCGCACCGTCGGCCATTTCGCCGCCGCGATCGCGCAGGCGCGCGATTGCAAACGCCATGAACATCACCGCGGCCGGCAGTTCCGGGATCAGGTAATAGGTCTGCTTGCCGCTGATGAAGCAGAACACGATGAAGATCGGCACCATCCAGGCGATCGCCATGCGCAATCCGGATTCGACCGGAGCGCGCAGCGTGAGCACCGCGGCCCACATGCGCGGCCAGGCGATGAACGGGAACAGCACCGCCGGAATCCAGGGCAGATACCACCAGAACGGTCGCGCGTGATCGAAGGCTTCCACCACGCGCCCGGCGGTCTGCTTGAACAGAAGCTCGTTGGCGTACGCCGGACCGCCGATATGGATCGCCGGGATCACCCACGCGGCCAGCATCGCGAAACCGCCGGCGAAGGCGAGCAGCCCGAAGCCGTACCAGCGTGCGCGCTGCTCGCGCGCGTATGCGTTCCACCACGGCCCGAGCAGCCACACGAACACCACGTGCAGGGCCATCACCGGCCCCTTGGTCAACAGACCAAGGCCGATGCACACGGCGAATCCGGTCCAGCGTGGCGCGACGCGATCCGGCGCCGGCGCCAGGCACAGCAGCGCGCCGAGCACCCACACGCTCAGCAGCAACTCGTACATGATCTGCAGCCCGAACAGGAACGCGAACGACAGTCCCAACAGCATCCACGGCGTGGCGCGCGCGACCCACGGCTGGCGCGGGAACAGCCGTCGCGCCAGCACCTGCGCCAGGATCAGTTGCGCGCCGCCGATCAGCACTTCCAGCACGCGCGGCCAGATGTCGTTGACGCCGAACGCCGCCCAGCCGGCGTGGATCATCCAGAACAGCAGCGGCACCTTCTGGCTGTAGGGCGCGCCGTTGATGTGCGGGACCCAGAACTGGTGATGCAGCCACATGTCCCAGGCCACGCTCAGTGTTCGCGTGGAATACATCGGCATAGGCCCGTGCGCGAAGATCGCGACCAGCGCCACGCACAGCCACAACGGCAGCCACCACAGCAGCGCGCGCAGGTGTTCGGATCGGGGATATGAGTCGCCGGCCAAGTGACGCTGTCCTCATGAAGTGCGACCAGGATGATCGCAGTCGCACGCCGCAGAAATGGATGTCTGCTTCCTGATCTTCGCGATCAGGAACGATCGCGAACAACCACCGCGCAAGTCTAGCCGAGGCGTCAAGCCCGGCCGCGGTCCTGCGTCTCAAGATCGCCCGCGGGGCCCGCACCCTTCATCGCCGCCGGGGTCTGCGTGGCGAAGCGCAGCAGCCGGTCTATCCAGTGCTCGTCCGCCGGACCGGGGAAATCGGTGATGAGCACGCAACAGGCCGGATCCACGCGTGCCAGCGCAAGCATGAGGCGGATCTTCGCCAAAGCGCGCGGCTCGGTTTCGCACACGTACACCGGCGCGCCGCGCTCGCGGCGGAGCATCTGCACCATGCGCCAGCGTTGCGGGCTGAGCAGCAATGGCCGGTGTCGTGCATGCACCTGCAATACGCGGCCGACATCGGGATGCCCGGCGTAAAGATCGCCCGACCACGGCCCCGGGCCCAGCAGGGTGCAGGGCTCGCCATAACGCCGGTGCAGATGGCCCAGCAGCGGCGCGAGCAGGATCATGTCACCGAGGCGGCCGAAGCGGATCACCAGCGGGCGCATCGAGCTTCCTTCAGGTCGCGGCGTGGCGCAGCGGCAGCGCGTTCCACGCGGCCAGCACTTCATCCAGGCCGATGTCGGCCACCCGGCTGCGTTGCGGCGGGCCGCCCAATGCGATCACCGCACTGCCGGTTGGACTCCGTGGCAACCATTGCGCCGGCGGCTGCGCACCGTACATGACGATCAATGGGCAACCCATGGCCGCTGCCGCGTGCGCCGGGCCGGTGTCCACCGAAATCATGCCGGACGCGCGTTCCAGCAGCGCGAGCAGCCGTCGCAACGGCAATTCTTCGCTGGCTTCGAGCACGCGATCTGAATCCGCGGCATGCGCGATGGCTCGCAGCACGGAACGCTCCGCCGGAACGCCGCACAAGATGACGTGCAGATCGGCATCGCGCTCGACTAGCTTGCGGAGCAGCTGCTCCCAGCGTTCGGTGGGCCACGCCTTGTCGTCGCCCAGTTGCCCGGCCCGGCCGCGCTTGAGCGTGCGCTTGTTGCCCGGCTGCAAGAGCACGAGTTGCCTGCGCTCCAGGCCGTGCCGCCGCAACCAGGCATCGAGATCGGCGCGATCCGCGGCGTTCACGAACAAGCGTGGCGCGCGCGCAATGTGCTGTGCCGGATCCACGCGAATCCGCCTACACCGAAACGAACGCCGGTGGGGTCATCGTCCCGAAACGCAACCAGCGGTCCACCCAGTGCTCTTCGGGCTGCAACATGCAGCCGGGGTTGGCGTAAATGCAGCGCTCGGGCGGTATGCCCGCGCGGTCCAGCAGCCAGCGAACCTTGTCGAGCGCGTAATCGTCGCAGATATAAACGGCACCGGGCGGATGCGCGCGCAAGGTCCTGACCAGATGCCGTTGCGCCCGATCCAGCCAGTAGGGGCGCCTGCGGCTGCGTAGGGTCAGCACCTCTTCCACGTCGGGATTCCCGGCGAGCAACGGCGCGAGCCAGGCCCCCGATCCCAGCACCCGGCACGGCTGGCCATAGCGCCGATGCAACAGCTCCAGGAGCGGGGTCAACAGCACCACGTCGCCGAACGCGCCGAAGCGCACGACCAGCGGCGGAGCCGAGCGCCCGATGACATGGGCAACAGATGCGGGACTGGCAGGGGCGGAACGCACCCGCGCATCCAACTTGAATCGCCTGTCGGCTACCTTTCCAAGGTCGCGTAACGGCAATTTCGCTTGCGATTTTGTGCACCATGCACCCCGTACATCGCGCACTTACACTGAAGGCGACCCGCCAGCCGATCTTGCCATGCCTGACCGCCCCCGCCTTTCCGCCTGCATCATCACCTTGAATGAAGCCGACCGCATCGGCGCGTGCATCACTTCGCTGGCATTCTGCGATGAAATCGTGCTGGTGGATTCGGGCTCGACGGACGGCACCCGCGAGATCGCGTCGGACGCGGGCGCGCGCGTGGTCGAAAACGCTTTCGAAGGCTATCGCGCGCAGAAGGACTTCGCCGTGAAGCAGGCGCGCAACGACTGGGTGCTGTGCCTGGATGCCGACGAGCGCGTCACGCCGCAGTTGCGCGCCTCCATCGAGGCCGCGCGCGACGGCGGGTTTGCCGGGACGGCGGGTTATCGCTTCGCGCGCGCCACCGAATACTTCGGCCAGTTCCTTCGCCATGGCAACGCCTATCCGGACCGCGTGCTGCGCCTGTTCGACCGACGATGCGGCGGGTGGAACGCCGGACGCGAAATCCACGAACACGTAGTCGTGGACGGCGCCGTGCAGACGCTCGCGGGCGACCTGGAACACCGCGCCTACCGCTCGATCGACGACCAGCTCGCGCGCTATCGCCGCTACGCGACGATGATGGCGCAAGACATGCACGCGCGCGGCCGTCGCGCGCATTGGTACAACCTGATCGTCAACCCGCGCTGGCGGTTCCTGCGCGGTTATGTGCTGCGCGCCGGATTCCTCGATGGCTGGCGCGGCTTGCTATTCGCGTCGCTGGAATCCGATTACACCCGGGAGAAGTTCGCGCGGTTGATGCTGCTGCAGCGCGGCCGCAGATGAATGGCCTTCAAGTCAGCGCCGCAACCGCCTCGACCAGTTGCGCGCGAAAGGCACGATCATTCTGCTCATACCAATCACGCGCAGCCACGCTGAGCCGGTCCAGTTCGGCATCCTCGGCCCCTAGAAGGCGCGCCACAGCCGCTTCCATGGAAGCCTCGTCAAAGAAATAGGTCGTGGCAAGGTTCTGCGTTCCGGTCTCAGCAATCTGCACGCGCAAGCCGCGATCATCGGAGATCATCTCGTTCATCGGCGGCGCGTCCACGGTGACCACCGCCGCGCCGATCCCCATAGCCTCCACCAGATAGTGTCCGAATCCTTCGGTTTCGGATGGACACAGATGAAACCGGTGCGAATTCTGCAGGCGCTTCAGTTCCGTGTCGGGGAGATAATCCACGTGGTGATCAATGTTGGCGGCGGAAGCCAGTTCCTTCACCGCGCGCGGGTTCTGAACAACGGTCAACAGCGGCCATTCCGGATGACGATGCCAGAGGGCCAGCAGTCGTGCGGTCCCCTTGTTGCTGCTGCGGCCGGCGAGATGAAAAAAGGCTCGCTCGCGTGGCACGCCACGATCCAGACGATCCTCGCTGGTGAATCCGGTATAACGTACCGGCTTTCCGAGCTGCTCAAAAATCGGCACCGCGTGCCGGGTCAGCGCAAATACCTGGTCAATGCCGTCAAGCCCGACCCGATCGCTTTCGATGAACCATTCCGGGTGCGGCATCAGGACATTTCGATGAGCCATCGGAAAATACTCGGGCCGCACGTGCTCGAGCATGATATTGATGTCGTACTTGGCAGTTTCACGCAGGCACAACCGCTGCAGGGCGACACGGCCGCGCAGCAATGCGGGGCGAAACACCTTGCGCAACTTGCCGCGCCGCAGCGGGCTGAGCGTGACCACATGACCCGCCTCAGTCAGCACGCCCTGCAATAGCTGCAAGTTGCGGGTCAGGCCAAATCCGTTGTTCCAGGCGATCAGATTGATGGTGGACATGATTTTCCGTTCAACGAGCAGCGACTCACTCTTCCGCATCCGGATCATAGGCGCCGAACTGGCTGGCATCGTCGCTCCTGGGCGGCACGCAGCCGGGCACCACGGCGTCGCGCTTGAAGAGGTACCACTCGCGACGGTTGGCGTGGCCGACGTGGATGGCGCGGTCGGCGCGCACGCAGGGCGCCAGCACGTCGCCCAGCGAGAAGATCCAGCGATGTTGCGGATCCTGCTCCTGCCATTCGAGCGCGCGGCCGAGCTGCTCATGCCAGGGCAGCAGGAAGCCCCAGTTGACGCTGGGGCGCCCGAGCGTGTCGAGCATCAACAGGTTCTGTTCCTTCCACGCCACCAGCGCGATCTGGTCCTGCGGCGGCACCAGGCTCGTGGTGCGCGCCATCACGTCGCGTGCCGATGAATAGCCGTTCAACAGCGGATACCCGACCAGCCCCCACGTGCCCCACAGCACCAGCGCGAACAAGCTCCAGGCCAGCAGCGCGCGGCGCGGCAAGGTGAGCAACGCGATCAGCACACCGGCCACGCCGATGCCAAGGAACATCGCGACCAGCGGCGCGGGTGAGGCGTCCAGCGCCGACGCGGCACGTTGCGTCAACGATTGCAGGTGTCCGGCGTGCATGAGCACACCCGCGGCCAGCATGACGGTGGCGATCAGCAGCGCGACAGCCCAGAGCGCCATGCGGAAATCGCGGCGGCGCACGATGCCCGGCAGGAGCGGCGCCATCGCCACGGCGACCATCGGCATCACCGGCAGGATGTAGACATTGCGCTTGCCGGCGCTGATCGAGAAGAACACCACCACGATGACCGCCCAGGCGATCGGCAGCAGCACGCGCGCATCGCGCCGGCGCAGGCGGTGCACCCAACCCGGAATCGCCCAGGGCAACGCCAGCGACAGCGGCAACCACTGGAACGCGATCACGCCCAGGTAGTAGTACCAGGGATGCAGGTGATGCGTGGCATGCGCATAACGCGAATAGGTCTGGCCGAGCAGGATGTCGTGCGCGTAGTGCGCGAATGCCGGATCGTGGTGCACGCGCACCATCCACAGCATCGGCAGTGCCCAGCCGAGCACCGGAACCGCGAACGCCAGCAAGCCGAGCCACCAGCGGGGATCGCCCGCGCGCGCTGCGTACACGTTGCGCCAGCCACGCGCGCAGGCGAACGCGTACGGCGCGAACATCAGCAGCGCCAGAACGCCCACGCCCTTGGTGATCACGCCGAGCCCTGCGGCGAAGCAACCGAACAGGTACCAGCGCCAGTTCGGACCGAGCAGCAGGTGTCGCAACAGACCGTAATTGGCGAGCGTGATCCAGAACACTTCCAGCGCGTCGATCTGCGCCGCGCGCATCTGGAAGGTGAAGTCGAAACTCACCAGCACCGCGCCGGCGGCGAGCAGCGCGCTCCGGTGGTTCCATTGCCGGCGCACCAGGTCGTAGACCAGCCCGAGCGTGCCCAGGCCTGCAAGCAGCGATGGGATCAGGAACCAGCCGCGCCAGCCACCGGTGATCCAGTAGGCGCACGCTTCCAGCCACATGAACATCGGCGGCTTGTCCGAATACAGCTCCACGCCGCGATGCGGGAACAGCCACAGGCCGCTGCGCAGCATCTCCCGCGCAACCAGCGCGAAGCGCGGCTCGTCCGAAGGCCAGGGGTCGCGCAGGCCGATCCCGAGTCCCAGCAGCAGCAGCGCGAAAACGAAAAACAGGATCAGCTCGACGCGCGCATTGCGCACCAGCCAGCCTCGGGTTTGGGAGAGTGGAGTCATGTGGACAATGTAGGAGCGCGCCTGCGCGCGACTGCGGATGTTTTCAACGACAGCTTCGGCCGCGCACGCAGGCTACCCGCGTTTCCGGAGGACGGCATAGTACATGCCGTCCAGCCCGCTCATCCCGGGCAGGATCTGCCAGCCCGGGCCGGCCTTGCGCCCCGCCGGGAGTTCAAACGGCAGCACTTCAGCATCCGCATGTTCGCACAGGAAAGCGGCAACGACTTCCTCGTTCTCGGCGCGCAGGATCGAACAGGTTGCATAGAGCAGTTTTCCACCCTCTTTCAGCAATGGCCACAATGCTTCCAGCAAGGTCCATTGCTGTTGCGAAAGCGCGGCGATGTCCTGCGCGCGCCGATGCAATTTGATGTCCGGATGCCGACGGATCACGCCGGTGGCCGAACACGGCGCATCCAGCAGGATGCGATCGAACGGCTTGCCATCCCACCACGCGGAAGGTTCGCCGGCATCGCCGGCGCGCACCTCGCACCTCAGATGCAGGCGCGCAAGATTTTCGCCGATGCGAGCGACGCGTTGCGGTTCGCGATCCAGCGCGAGCAATTGCAGATCCGCGCGCTCGAGCAGGTGACAGGCCTTGCCGCCCGGCGCGGCACAGGCATCCAGCACGCGCAGGCCCTCACGAGCATCCAGCAGATCGGCGGCGAGCTGCGCGGCACCGTCCTGCACCGACAATTTGCCCTGCGCGAATTCCGGCAGGCGCGCGACGTCGGCGTGCTCGTCCAGCACCAGCGCATCGCTCAGGAAGGGATGTGCGTTCGCGACGACGCCCCGGGCCTGCAATGCATCGATCATGGCTTCGCGCGTCGCCAGTCGCCTGTTCACGCGCAGCATCGGCGGCGCCGGCGCATTGTTCGCCGCGAGGATCGCTTCCGCCTGCTCCGGCCAGTCGCGCACGATGGCCTCGACCAGCCATGGCAGGTGGGCGGTGCGTGCAACCGAGTCGCGATCGAGCTGCGCGTTCAGTGCTTCGCGCTCGCGCAACCAACGGCGCAGCACCGCGTTGACCAAATTGGCGAACGGCGTGCGACGCAGCGCGCGCGCGGCTTCGACCGTGGCCGCGACCGCTGCGTGCGGCGGCAGCCGCAGCCTTTCGAGTTGCGCCAATCCGCATACCAGCAGTGCGTGGACCAGCGGCTCGCGCTTGCGCAACGGCTTGTCCAGCAGACGATCCAGTGCGGCATCGAACCGCAGCCACCAGCGCGCGCCCTCGCTGGCAATCGCGGTCAGCAACGCACGATCGCGCGCATCGGCGAGTTGCGTCTGCGCGGGCGCCAGCGCTTCGCGCAGCGAAGCGCCGTCGAATGCGACCGCAGCCAGCACCTGCGCGGCCTGAGCGCGCGCGTCGCGGGATGTCACGAGCTGCGATTTTTTCGTCATTCCGGGGCCATCCGCAGTTTCACCGCGGATGGAACCCGGAATCTGCTTCTGTGACGATCTTCAGAAAAGCAGATTCCGGATCGCCGCTGCGCGGCGTCCGGAATGACGGAAGGGGCGGGCATCATCGTAATCCTGGCTTGGCATTCAAATAATCGGCCGCGCTGATCACGCGACCGCCGGCGCGCTGCAGTTTGGTTATACGCAGCACGCCTTCGCCGCAGGCGATATCAATGCC
>DASSFA010000319.1:0-10680 GCA_035694895.1 Rhodanobacteraceae bacterium
CAGCCAGCCCAGCTCGCCGCTCTGGCCGAGCGCGTAGCCGGTCACGAAGTGCGGACCGAAGCGATGATCGTCGCCGACCATCGAGCCATCCATCTGGTAGGCGATCGTGGAATAGCCGCCCTGGGCGAGTTGGCCCTGGCCACCGATGCGCCGGGTCCACGCGCCGCTCGCGCCGTCGCCGAGCGCGTCGAAACGCTGCGACATCGCCTGGTTGCGCACGTCCATGGCCTGGAATGCGAGCGCCGCGCTCGCCGCATGCAATTGCCCGGAGAGGCTCTCGAGCGATTGTTGCAGGACGTCCAGCGTGCCGGTGCGTTGCAGCGCCCCGGCGCCGGCGATGAAACCCGGATCGATGGATGTAGCGCCCGTCGTCGCAAGCTGGCCGGTGATCCGGTCGAAGGCGCCCTGCACGCGCACCGCCGCCGAACTCGAAGCAGCGGTATAAGCCATGGCCGGCACCGCCGTCACACTCACCTGCTGCACGTTGAGCCAGGCATCGTTGGCGTCGTAATTGAGCGTCGCGACAAGCAGCACGCTCGAAGCGGTGTCGAGTGCGGAGAAGGTGCCGGTCAGGCCGCCGTTGGCGGTGAGAACGTCGGTGTGCGAGTTCGCGACGTATCCCTGGTTCGCCTGGTAGACGTACAGGTCGCCGCCGGACAGCGTGGCGGTGCCCGCCACGCGCAACGCCGAACCCAGCGATACCGAAAGGCGGCCACCGCTCTGCACGTAGTTGCCGCCGATCCGCGTGTCGCTCGTGCCCACCTGCATTACGCCGGAATTGGTTACGTTGCCCCCGATGTTCGGCGCAATGAGCGTGCCCTGCGCGCCGATGGTGGCGCCTGAGGCGAGCGACACCGCGCTCAGCGTGCCGCCCTGGACTTGCGTGAGGCCGCTGTAGCTGGAGGGCTGCGTCAGTTTGAGCGTGCCGGGGCCCTGCATGATCAGGCCGCCGGCGCCGGAGATCGGATTGTTCCAGTTCGAGGTCCCGCTGAAACCGACGGTGACATCGCCCCAGTCGAAGCGCGCCGGACCATTCACCGCGCGACCGACGTCCAGCTCACCATATCCGAAGGTCGGATTGGGCTGCGAGCCGCCCAAGGGATCGGCGGTGCCGAGCAGCGTCTGCCGGACGAGGTCGTTGTTGAAATAAGGGTAGGCCTGCCACACCAGTGCGGCGGCGCCCGAGACCTGCGGGGCGGCGAACGAGGTGCCCTCGACGATGTAGTAGGACGGATTGGTCGTGCTCGCCGTGGCGTTCTTGTCCAGCACGATCACGTCGCCCGGCGCGGCCAGGCAGTACTTCATGGCGATGCCGCATTTGTTCGAATAGCTCTCGAGCTGGGTCGGCGCGTTGCTGTTGACGGCCACCGCGACCAGCCAGCCTTTCTCCAGGTCCGGCGCAACGCTTGGCAGCGCAGCGATGGTGCTGGGGTTGGCCTGCGAATCGTTGCCGGCGGCGAACACCACGAGTCCGCCGTTCTGGTTGACGAACGGGCTGTAGGCAGCGTCGAACGCCTGGTTCACGCTGGCGTTCGTGGTGTCCCAGGTGATACCGCCCCAGGAGTTGTTCATCACCTTGACGCCGGCACTGATCAGGTCATTGTTGACCTGCTGGAAAAACTGCGCGTCCGACACGGTGACGGTGGCCGGTGGCGTGCTGCCGTTGTCGTCCGGCGCGTTGTCGGAAATGATCCGGGCCGACACCAGGTTCGCGCCGGGCGCAATGCCGCCGGCAAATTGGCCGAACGACGTGCCGGCGGCGATCTCCGACACCCACGTGCCGTGCCCCACGACATCGTCTACCGAAGTGTTGTTTTGCGTGGGATCCACGTAAATCAGTTCCTGCAGCACGCGTCCGGCAACCGTCGGGTTGCTCCGCATGATCCCGCTGTCCACCACACCGATCGTCACGCCCTTGCCGGTGTAGCCCGCGTTGTGCGCGGTATAGGTATTGGTGATCGCGAGCTGCGCATCGAGCGGCGGCTGCGGCGTCGATGGCGGCGGAGGCGGAGGCGGAGGCGGCGTGGAGGAAGGCCTGACATTGCTGTTGCCGCCACCTCCCCCGCATGCGCCCAAGCTCAACAACAAAAGCGCAACGATGCCGTTGCGACCGCCCCCCTGAATCCGACGGAACGTCTCCACGACCTGTTCCCCTGCAGACGAATGGTTTGCCTCCCCGGCACGATCATACGAGCAAGCCCGCACCGCGGCGATCCGATCGGGACGGGAGCGTTGCCGCACCGCAACATCCGGCGCATAATCGGGTAATTCCCCGATCCAGCCGGAGTTCCCGATGTCAGATTCCGTCGTGATCGTAGGCGCCAAGCGCACCGCGATCGGTTCCTTCCTCGGCCAGTTCACCGGCGTGCCGACGCCGACGCTGGGCGCCACCACCATTCGCGCCGCATTGCAGCAATCCGGAATCGCGCCGGCCGATGTCTCGGAAGTCTTCATGGGCTGCGTGCTGCCCGCGAACCTGGGCCAGGCGCCCGCGCGCCAGGCTGCGCTCGGCGCCGGCCTGCCGGTTTCGACCGGCTGCACCACCATCAACAAGGTGTGCGGTTCGGGCATGAAAGCGATCATGCTGGGGCATGACCTGATCAAGGCCGGCTCAGCGCAGGTCGTGGTCGCCGGCGGCATGGAGTCCATGACCAATGCGCCGCACATGGTCGCCGCGCGCACCGGCATCCGCTACGGCGATGCGCCGCTGGTGGACCACATGGCCTGGGACGGCCTCACCAATCCGTACGACGGCCGCGCGATGGGCGTGTTCGCCGAGCAGTGCGTGGACAAATACAAGTTCACGCGCGAAGAACAGGACGCTTACTCCGCCGAGTCGGTGAAGCGCGCGCTGGCCGCGCAGCAGTCGGGCGTACTGAAGGACGAGATCGCGCCGGTCACGGTGAAGGGCCGCAAGGGCGAAACCATTGTTGACACCGACGAAGAGCCCGCGCGCTGCGATCTCTCGAAGATCCCGACGCTGAAACCCGCATTCAAGAAGGAAGGCGGCAGCGTGACCGCGGCGAGTTCGTCCAAGATTTCCGACGGCGCGGCGGCCACCGTGCTGATCGGCGAGGCCGAAGCGAAGCGCCGCGGCCTGAAGGTGCTGGGCCGAATCGTCGCGCACGCCACGCATTCGCAGGAGCCGGAAGGCTTCACCACCGCGCCGGTGCATGCCATCCGCAAGCTGCTGGATAAGACCGGCTGGAAGGTGGGCGACGTGGACCTGTTCGAGATCAACGAGGCCTTCGCCGTGGTCGCCATGGCGCCGATGCGCGAGCTGGGCATTCCCCACGAAAAGCTCAACGTCAATGGCGGCGCCTGCGCGCTGGGCCATCCGATCGGAGCGACGGGCGCGCGGCTGGTGGTAAGCCTCCTGAACGCGATGCATGCGCGCGGCGCCAGGCGCGGCGTGGCGGCCCTGTGCATTGGCGGAGGCGAGGCGACCGCAATTGCGCTCGAACGCGAATAGATGATCGCCGTCTGAATGCCGGAGCGGTTGATTCACTCACCAGTAGCGGTTTTTTCGTATTCGCGGTTTAATGTTAGGGCCAAATCCATTGGCATCCACGGCTCGGAGACTTTTCCCATGAAATTGACTCGTATCGTTCTTGCGTCGGCACTGGTTGTCGCACTCGGCGCGTGCAGTGGCAACAATGAGCAGAATGAAAATGGTGCCGCCACCCCCGCGACCACGGCCGCTCCGGCTACGACGGCTCCGGCAGAAACGATGGCCCCGCCGCCGGCTTCCACCGCGGCGACCCCGCCCGCTGCCTCCACTGCGGCTCCGGCGTCCACCGCTGCACCGGCCACGACCTCCAGCGGCGGCTGATAGCTGTACGAAGCAGTTGTTCCCGATCGCGCGCGATGCCAGGCATCGCGCGCGATTTTTTTCGTCCCGGTATGGTCGTCATCCGGAGGCATCCGTCGATATGGCAATGGGACATGCATTCCGATTTAATAGCCGCGCCAGATTTTGGCGCCCACGGCAAATCCAAGGAGAGCGTTAGATGAAGTTCACCCGTACCCTTCTCGCTTCCGCGCTGGTGTTGGCGTTGGCTGCATGCAGCAATCCGTCCGACAACGCGCAGGATGCACAGCAGTCCGCGGCCGACGCGCAGCAGTCCGCGCAGGAAGCCCAGCAGGCTGCCGACCAGAGCCAGAGCCCGGCCGCCGACCAGGCCGCCTCGCAGGCGCAGCAGTCTGCCGACCAGGCTGCCGCGGATGCGCAGCAGGCGCAGCAGGACAGCGCGAATGCAATGCAGTCGAGCGGCCAGGCCGCAGATAACGCGGCCAATGCCGCTGCGCAAGCCACCGACAATGCTTCGGCTTCCGCCGGTCAGGCCAAGCAAAATGCCGAGGCCGCGAAGGATGCCGCCAAGGGCAGCAGCAGCGGCCATTGATCCGCCGCCCGTCGCTCGAGAAAACCGGCCGCCCGGGGGCGGCCGGTTTTTTTGTGGGTGGCGGAAAACTGCTCGCCTGTGCTTGCATGCAACTTCGCCCGTAATGGACCTCCGGCATGCCCGTCCTCGAATCCCGCATTGATGCAAGGACCACTGAGTTCCGCGCCAACGCCGAACGGCTGCAGGCACTGGTCGCGGATCTCAAGGCACAACTGGACCGCGCCGCCGCCGGCGGCGGGGAAAAGGCGCGCGAGAAACACGTCGCGCGCGGCAAGCTGCTGCCGCGCGAACGCATCCGCGCCTTGCTCGATCCCGGTTCGCCGTTCCTGGAGTTGTCGCCCCTGGCGGCACATGGGATGTACGACGACGCCGCGCCGGCGGCCGGCCTCATCACCGGCATCGGCCGCGTGCACGGGCAGGAAGTCGTGGTCGTCGCCAACGATGCCACGGTGAAGGGCGGCACGTATTTCCCGATGACGGTGAAGAAGCACCTTCGCGCGCAGGAAGTGGCGCTGGACAATCGCCTGCCCTGCCTGTACCTGGTGGATTCCGGTGGCGCGTTCCTGCCGATGCAGGACGAGGTGTTTCCGGACAAGGAGCACTTCGGCCGAATCTTTTACAACCAGGCGCGCATGTCCTCGCTCGGCATCGCGCAGATCGCGGTGGTGATGGGTTCGTGTACCGCCGGCGGCGCCTACGTGCCGGCCATGAGCGACGAGACGATCATCGTCAAGCAGCAGGGCACGATCTTCCTCGGTGGCCCACCGCTGGTGAAAGCCGCGACCGGCGAAGTGGTGGATGCGGAAACGCTCGGCGGCGCGGACGTCCATACGTCCATTTCGGGCGTGGCCGATCACTACGCCGAAAACGACTCACACGCGCTCGGCATCGCCCGCGACATCGTCGCAAGCCTCAACCGCGGGAAGATGATTTCGCTGGAGCTGCGCGACCCGCGCGAACCGAGATATTCGCCCGGCGAGCTCTACGGCGTGATCCCGCAGGACACCCGCCTGCCCTTCGATGTACGCGAGGTGATCGCGCGGATCGTGGACGGATCGGAATTCCACGAGTTCAAGGCGCGGTACGGCAAGACGCTGGTCACCGGCTTCGCGCACATCCACGGCTATCCGGTCGGCGTCATCGCCAACAACGGCATCCTGTTCTCCGAGAGTGCACTCAAGGGCGCGCACTTCATCGAGCTGTGCAACCAGCGCGGGGTGCCGCTGGTATTCCTGCAGAACATCACCGGCTTCATGGTCGGCAAGAAATACGAGCAGGCGGGTATCGCGAAGGACGGCGCCAAGATGGTGACCGCGGTGGCGTGCGCGTCGGTGCCGAAATTCACCGTGATCATCGGCGGCAGTTTCGGCGCCGGCAATTACGCGATGTGCGGTCGCGCCTATGGTGCGCGCTTCCTGTGGATGTGGCCGAACGCGCGCATCAGCGTCATGGGTGGCGAGCAGGCGGCTTCCGTGCTCGCCACCGTGAAGCGCGAGGGTATCGAGGCTGCCGGCAAGTCATGGCCGAAGGACGAGGAAGAGGCGTTCAAGGCGCCGATCCGCGAACAGTACGAACACCAGGGCCATCCGTATTACGCCACGGCGCGGCTGTGGGACGACGGCGTGATCGATCCCGCAGACACCCGCCGCGTGCTGGGACTCGCGATCTCCGCCTCGCTCAACGCGCCGATCGAAGAGACGCGTTACGGCGTGTTCCGGATGTAGGAGCGCGCGACAGCTTTGGCCGTTGACGGCAGAAGGTTCGATTGAAATCGTCCTGTCGCGCGCAGGCGCGCTCCTACCAGAGCAGCACGTTTTGCTCAAAAGAACTCGTACTCCAGCTGCATCCGGAACGTCATGTTCGGCGTCGCGCGGGTCAAGCCGCCCAGCACCGCGGCGTTGTATTGCAGCTTCTTGCCGTTGCCGAGGCTGGCCACGCCGAAGAACGCCGGACCGGCCTTGAGCTCCTGCGAACGCAGGTGCGCGGGATCACCGAGCGAACCGAATACCTGCAGGCCCGGCTGGAACTGCGGATGCAGGTTGTATTTCCACTGCGCCTGATAGGCGAGCTCGTTGCGCGAACCGCCCTCTTCGCCCTCGCCGTCGTCCGCCAGCGCGCTCAACCGACGCTCGAGAAACAAGTTGAGATTCGTCTGCGTGTGCTCCGTTTCGGTCTGGAACATCGGGCCGAGCACGGCGCTGTTCACGTTCTCGAGCCGGTTGTGCTCCAGCTCGGCGAAGATGCCGACGTCCAGCCAATGCTCGCCGTGCTCGGTTAGCTGGAAGATGTTCTCGAATTCGTATTCCTCGATGTGCCCCACGTGTCCGGGAGCCTGTGAATACTCGGCCACGAGTTCCACCGACCAGCGCGGCGCAATGCCGTAGGCGACCGCGATCTTCGCCGCGCGTTCGCCTTCGTCGCGATTACCCCAATCCTGCACGCCGGTTTTCAACTCCAGCTCCCATTCGCGGTAGTCAACGATCGGCGTGTAGATGCTGTCCGACGGGCCGGCTTGCGCGCGCTGCGCCACGCCGACCAGCGAACCCAAGCCCATCGCCACCGAGAGCGCAACGGGTGCAAGACGAAACTTCCCAGGCAAACGTGTCACGGCATACTCCTTCTGGATTTTGATTGTCATGTCGGGACGTCCGTTTCCCCGGATTCAAGGCACACGCCTCCCCCGCTCCGGTGTCGAGACACCGGACGATCAGGCGCAAACGAATAGACTCAGGCGGTACTGCGGGACGTTTCCGCCGCTGCCGGCGCGGCGCGTGCCGAGGGGCGCGTGCTCAGGCGCATGCCGATCAGCAGCAGGACCACCACCGTCAGCCAGAACGCCATCTGGGCGCCCGACGGATGCGCGTCATAGCCGATCAGGATGTGCAGCGCCTGCCCGACCACCGAACCGTTGCTGAGCAGCGCCGAGGTGTTCCAGAGCTGGTTGCCCATCGCCGGCAGCCAGTTCGCCTGCACCAGGAACCGCGCGCCGGTGGAAGCAAGGCCCGCCGCCAGCAGCACCAGCATCCAGTTGGTCGCGGTGAAGAAATAACGCAACGGGATTCGCAGCAACCCCAAATACAACGCAAAGCCGACCGCCACGCCGCCGGCGATGCCGAGCGGAATGCCGATCAGCAAGCCATTGATCCCCGCTCCGCCCGCGGCCATGCCGTACAGGAACAGCACGATCTCGGAGCCTTCGCGCAGCACCGCCAGCGCGACCACCGCGAACAGCATGCTCAACGAACTGGACCCTGCCTTCACCGCGCCCCCGACCGCCTGCATGTGCTGCACCAGCTCACGCGAATGCGAGGACATCCAGATCACGTGCCAGGCGATCATCAGCACCGCAGCGAACAGCACGCCGGCGTTGAACAGTTCCTGCCCGGAACCGTTCAGGGCTTCCGCGATCGCGCCGGCGCAAAGCGCCACCACCACCGCGCCGAGCACGCCGAGGGCGATGCCGCCGCTGATGTAGATGCCGCGACGCGCCACGCCACGCGTGGCGGCAGCGACAATGGAAACGATCAGTGCCGCTTCGAGCACTTCACGAAAGACCAGCAGGGCGACGCCGAGCATGCGTTATTCCTTCAAACGTTCCTGTCAACCCATCACTGCACGATCAGCACGCCGTTGCCGGTGTCCTGGTGGAAGTCGTCGAAGAACTTGTAGTGGCCCTTGTCCAGCGGGCCGATGAACACCGTGACTTCGCTGTTGGGCAGCACGATCTTCTCGCGGTTGAATTCGTTGCTCTCGAACTCGGACGGCGTGGAATCCTGGTTGCTGACCACCACCTTGAACTTGGTGTTGGCCGGCACCGTCAGCTCGGCAGGCTGGAACTTGTGATCCTTGATGACCAGCTTGTATTCCGGCATTTCGGCGGCTCCCGCCGCTCCGGCAACAAGGCTCAAGGCGATCAGTCCGGCAACAAGACCCCGCTTCATGGATCACGCACTCCCGTTGGATGGTTCGGAAATGATAATAGTTCTCATTTAGCTTCGCAAGCGGGCTTGGCGCGGGCGCCAGCGGGTATCATCGCCGGATTGCCGCAGGGAACAGCGATGAGTGACCCCATCTTGCTGGCGCGCCGGGGCGCGCTGGCCGAAATCACCCTGAACCGCCCGCACGTGCACAACGCGTTCGACGATGGGCTGGTGGCCGCACTGCAGGTCGCCCTGGACGAAGTAGCCCACGATGAACACGTGCGCTTTGTAATGTTGACTGGCGCGGGCAAGAGCTTTTCCGCGGGCGCCGACCTCAACTGGATGCGCGGCATGGCGAACGCGAGTGAAGCGGACAACCGCGCCGATTCGCTGCGGCTGGCCACGCTGATGCGCACGCTCAATTTCTTTCCAAAGCCGACTGTCGCGCGCGTCAATGGCGCGGCCTACGGCGGCGGCGTGGGGCTGGTCGCCTGCTGCGACATCGCCATCGGCGTGCAGGGCGCGAAGTTTTCCTTGAGCGAAGTGAAGCTGGGCCTGGTGCCGGCGGTGATCTCGCCGTACGTGACCGCGGCCATCGGGGCGCGCCATGCGCGGCGGCTGTTCGTCACCGGGGAAGTCTTCGAAGCCGAACACGCGGCGCGCATTGGCCTGCTGCACGAGGCGGTTGCGGCGGATGAACTCGATGCGGCCATTGATCGCGTCGTGCATTTCCTTTCCAAGGGCGGTCCGCTGGCGCAACGCGAAGCCAAGCATCTCGCCTTGCGCGTCAGCGGCATGACACCCGAAGAGGCCGCGGCAACGGACGAATGCAATGCCGAACTGATCGCGCGCCTGCGCGTGTCGGAAGAAGGCCAGCACGGCCTCGGCGCTTTCCTCGACAAGCGCGCGCCGCGCTGGGCCGCGCAGGACAAGGAGAATCCCTGAGCATGTTCGAAAGCGTCCTGATTGCCAATCGCGGCGAGATCGCCTGCCGCGTGATCCGCACCTGCCGCAAGCTCGGCATCCGCAGCGTGGCCATCTATTCGGAGGCGGACGCGAACGCGCGGCACGTGCGCATGGCCGATGTCGCGTTCCCGATCGGCGGTCCGCGTCCGGCAGAGTCGTACCTTCGCGGCGACGTGATCCTCGACGTCGCAAGAAAATCCGGCGCGCAGGCGATCCATCCCGGTTACGGCTTTCTCTCCGAGAACGCGGCCTTCGCGCGCGCCTGCCGCGATGCGGGCGTGGTGTTCATCGGGCCGAAGCCGGAGAGCATCGAAGCCATGGGCTCCAAGGCCGAAGCCAAGGCGCTGATGGAAAGACATGCCGTGCCGCTGGTGCCCGGCTATCACGGCGCGGACCAGGACGCGAAGACGCTGATCGCGGAAGCGAGGAAGATCGGCTTCCCGCTGATGATCAAGGCCGCGGCCGGCGGCGGCGGCAAGGGCATGCGCATCGTGCGCGCCGAAAAGGAATTCGCCGACGCGCTCGCTTCCGCGCAGCGCGAAGCGCAAGGCGCGTTCGGCGACACGCGCATGATCCTGGAGCGCTACATCGAGCATCCGCGCCACATCGAGTTCCAGGTGTTCGGCGATACCCATGGCAACGTGATCCACCTGAACGAACGCGAGTGCTCGGCCCAGCGCCGCTATCAGAAAGTGCTCGAGGAAACGCCCTCGCCTTTCCTCGATGCGCAACGCCGCGCCGCGATGGGCAAGGCAGCGGTGGCGGCGGCGAAGGCGGTGGACTACGTCGGCGCCGGCACGATCGAGTTCATCGTCGGCGCAGACGGCGATTTCCATTTCATGGAAATGAACACGCGCCTGCAGGTCGAACATCCGGTCACCGAGGAAACGCTCGGACTGGATTTGGTCGAATGGCAACTGCGGGTGGCTTCCGGCGAACCGCTGCCGCTGGCGCAGGAGCAGATACGGGCGCGTGGCCACGCGATCGAAGTGCGCCTGTACGCCGAGGATCCCGAACAGAATTTCCTGCCCGGCTCCGGGAAGATCGAGAAGCTCGCCATGCCCGAGCCTTCGCGGCACGTGCGCATCGACGCAGGCGTCGATCAGGGCGACAGCGTCTCGATCTTCTACGATCCGATGATCGCCAAGCTGATCGTGTGGGACGAAGATCGCCCGCGCGCGCTGGCACGCCTGCGCGAGGCGCTGGCGCAGTGCGAGGTGGTGGGTCCGAAATCCAACATCGCTTTCCTGGAACGGCTGGCACGGCACCCGGCGATTGTCGGGGGTACTATCGATACCGGTTACCTGGATCGGCACCTCGATCAATTCCTCGCCGGCGATGCACCGCCCCCGCCCGCCGCGCTGTTCGCCGCGACCACGGTCGTGCTGCTG
>DASSFA010000320.1:0-3441 GCA_035694895.1 Rhodanobacteraceae bacterium
CGGGATTGACCGTGCGCCTCACCGATGAAGCTTCCGGCGAACAGCAGGAATGGCATTACGAAGACGGCCTTGCCGATTATCTGAAATCCGAATTGCAGGGCGCGCCGTGTCTTCCGGCGGACCTGTTCGTGCAGCACCTGCACCGCGACAGCGGCGGGCTGGACACCACGTTGGCCTGGGTGCCCGAAGGCGAGCTGGTGCAGGAGAGCTACGTCAACCTGATTCCGACCGTTCAGGGCGGCACCCACGTCAACGGCCTGCGTTCCGGCCTGACCAACGCGCTGCGCGAGTTCTGCGACCTGCGCAACCTGCTGCCGCGCGGCATCAAGCTGGCGCCGGAGGACGTGTGGGAACGGCTCGCCTTCGTGCTGTCGGTGAAGCTGCGCGATCCGCAATTCGCAGGGCAGACGAAAGAGCGATTGAGCTCACGCGATGCCGCGGGCATGGTCGAGAACACAACGCACGATGCGTTCTCGCTGTGGCTGAACCAGAACGTCGCCGCGGGTGAAGCGATCGCGCAACTTGCGATCGAACGCGCATCCGCGCGCCTGAAAGCCGCGAAGCAGGTCGTCCGCAAGAAGATCACGCAAGGCCCGGCATTGCCCGGCAAGCTCGCCGATTGCGCGTCGAGCGATCCCGCGCGCACCGAGCTGTTCCTGGTGGAAGGCGATTCGGCCGGCGGCTCGGCCAAGCAGGCGCGCGACAAGGATTACCAGGCCATCCTGCCGCTGCGCGGCAAGATCCTGAATACCTGGGAAGTGGAATCGGGCTCCGTGCTCGCTTCGGAGGAAGTGCACAACCTCGCGATCGCGATCGGCTGCGATCCGGGCAAGGACGATCTCTCGGGCTTGCGCTACGACAAGATCATCATCCTGGCCGACGCCGACTCCGACGGGCTGCACATCGCGACGCTGCTCTCGGCCCTGTTCCTGCGCCACTTCCCCGCGCTGGTGCGCGAGGGCCACGTGTTCGTGGCGATGCCGCCGCTGTTCCGCGTGGACGTGGGCAAGCAGGTGTTCTATTGCCTCGACCAGTCCGAGCGCGACGTGCTGCTCCAGAAAATCGAGCGGGAGAAAATCAAGGGACAGGTGGCGGTCACGCGCTTCAAGGGCCTGGGCGAAATGAATCCCGCGCAGCTGCGGGAATCCACGATCCACCCCGACACGCGCCGGCTGGTGCAACTGACCGTGGATGATGGCGCGGCGACCTCGCAACTCATGGACATGCTGCTCGCCAAGAAGCGCGCTGCCGACCGCAAGCAGTGGCTGGAAGAGAAAGGCGACCTGGCTTCGCTTGAGGTGTAGGAGCGCGCCTGCGCGCGACCATGGAGCTCTTCACCATGGAGGGCGCTCTTGGTAAGCCGGAAAACGTCTGGGGTGTCGCGCGCAGGCGCGCTCCTACAAAAGCCGCCCCAGTCCCCTCAACGATCAGCGTGCCACGCCACGGCTTGCGCCGTCGCGGAGAACCCTGCAATGCTGACGGCATGATCGCCACTTCGGGCGGGGAAACGGCGGAACTCGCGGACCTCCTGCGCGAAGTCGCGGGCGGCGACCAGCGCGCTTTCGCCGAGCTCTATCGACGCACGTCCTCCAAACTGTTCGGCGTGTGCCTGCGCATGTTGCATGAGCGCGGCGAAGCCGAAGACGTGCTCCAGGATGTCTATACGTCCGTGTGGCGACGCGCCGAAGGATTCGATTCCGAGCGCGCAGCGCCCATGACCTGGCTGAGCGCCCTGGCGCGTAACCGCGCCATCGACCGGCTGCGCCAGCGCCGCGAAGGTCCGCTGGACGATGCGGTGTTGAACGAACTCGTGGACGACGACCCCACGCCCGCGCTCACTGCCGAGAGCAGCCAGGAGCGGAAGCGGCTGGAGCGTTGCCTCGACGCGCTCGAGGCCAAACAGAAATCCGCGGTGCGTGCAGCCTTTTTCACCGGCGCGACGTATAACGAACTGGCGGATCGCTGCGGCGTGCCGCTCGCGACCATGAAAAGCTGGATCCGGCGCAGCCTGATCCGATTGCGCAGCTGTCTTGAACAATGAACCAGCCCTCCAACGACGACCGTGAAGATCTGCGCCACGCCGAGTACGTGCTCGGCGTGCTGGACGCCGGTGCGCGCGATGCGCTGGAACGCGAGATCGCGCGCGATCCGAAAGCGGCAGCCGAGGTCGCGCGCTGGCGGAAGCACCTGCTGCCGCTGGCCGAGGATGTCGCACCCATTGCACCGCCCGATTACATGTGGGTGCGGATTCGCTCGGCGCTCGGCTTCGCGGGATTCGAACCGCGCACGACGGTCGCAGCGCGGCGGCCTTCGCTCTGGCAGAGCGTGGCGCTGTGGCGCTGGTTTGCCGCGGGTGCGAGCGCAGTCGCCATCGCCTGCATCGTGCTGCTGCTGGTGCTGTCGCGCGCGCCGTCCGCACCGCCGGCTGCGCAGCAGATTGCCTACGCCACCGCGCGCATCCAGCAGGACAACGGCCTGCCCGGCTGGACCGCGACGGTCGACACGGCCCAGGCGCGCGTGGTGCTGGTGCCCGCCGCGCCGAATGCGATTCCCGCCGGCCGCGTGCCCGAGCTGTGGCTGATCCCGCCGGGCGGCAAGCCGATCGCGGTCGGCGTATTCGCGCCGGACAAGGCCACCACGTTGAATCTTCCGCATGATCTTGTCGGCAAGATCAACGCGCAGGCACTGCTCGCCGTATCGATCGAACCGCCGGGCGGCTCCCCGACCGGCCAGCCGACCGGACCGGTCGTGGGCAAGGGCGAACTGCGCATCTAGCCGGCTGAACGCGCGCCAACGTCGGTGCATCCGTTTGCCCGGTTCGTCCGTATCTCCCCTCGCTTCCAACTTGCGAAGCGGACCTCAACAAGGGAGATCGAGATGAAATTCCAAACCTCTGCACGCGCGCTGGCGATCGGCTTGTCCGCGGCGTTGGCGATCGCAGCAACGGCACCGGCCGCATTCGCAGCCACGGGCCACGAGCACACCGTGACGGTGGGCGGCGCGCCGATGTATCCGTCGAAGAACATCATCGAGAACGCGGTCAATTCGAAGGACCACACGACGCTGGTCGCGGCCGTCAAAGCCGCGGGCCTGGTGAAAACGCTGGAAGGCCCCGGCCCGTTCACCGTGTTCGCGCCGACCAACGAGGCCTTCGCCGCGCTGCCGCCCGGCACGGTGGACAACCTGCTGAAACCCGAGAACAAGCCGCAACTGGTGAAGATCCTCAGCTATCACGTGGTGCCGGGCCGCTACACCAGTGCGGAACTTGCAAAAGAGGCCGCGGCGAACGGCGGATGGGTAAGCCTGAAGACCGTCGAAGGCGATTCGATCAAGGTCGGCAAGGACGACATGGGCGGCTGGGAAGTGAAGGACGACAAGGGCGATGTCGCGCACATCACCATTCCCGATGTCATGCAATCCAACGGCGTGATCTTCGTGATC
>DASSFA010000321.1:0-8603 GCA_035694895.1 Rhodanobacteraceae bacterium
CGGCGGCCGCGTGCGCGCCTGCCTGAAATCGCAGGACGTGGTCGCGCGCCTGGGCGGAGACGAGTTCGGCGTGTTGCTGGAGGACATCGGCGATGCCGAGTCCGCCTGCCAGGTGGCTGAGCGCATCATCAACGAATTGAACGCGCCGTTCCGGCTGGCGGCCAAGGAACTGTTCACGTCCACGTCCATCGGCATCGCAATCGTCGCGTCCCAGTATCGCCGTCCGGAGGAATTGCTGCGCGACGCGGATTCGGCGATGTACCGCGCCAAGGCCGAAGGCCGCCACCGCTATGCGCTGTTCGACGAAGGCCTGCGCCAGCAGGCCCTGACCCTGCTGGAAGTGGAGAACGACCTGCGGCGCGGTCTCACACGCAACGAATTCGAACCGCATTACCAGCCGATCGTACGTCTGTCCGATCGCGCCATCATCGGCTACGAGGCGCTGATGCGATGGCGCCATCCGCAACGCGGCCTCCTGCTGCCCGGCGAGTTCCTCACCGTCGCCGAGGAAAGCGGGCTGTCGGAAGCGATCGACTGGCAGATGTTCGACCAGGTATTCAGCCAGGGGCAGGCGCTTACTGCGGAAGGCCGCTTCATCAGCATCAATCTTTCCGGGCGGCATTTCCGCGGCGAGGACCTCGATCGCCGCCTGCTCGGCCTGCTTGCGCGCCACGGCCTCCCGGCCCATCGCCTGCGGATCGAGGTGACCGAGCGCGCACTGCTGGAGAATCCGCCGGACGTGAAGCGCCTGCTGCAGACGTTGCGTTCGCACGGCATCAGCGTCGCGTTGGATGACTTCGGCACCGGCTATTCCTCGCTGTCCTACGTGCATCAATATCCGTTGCAGGCGCTGAAGATCGACCAGTCCTTCGTCGCCAATCTGGGCGAAGGCGACAGCGGCGGCAGCGTGGCCGTGGTGCGCGCGATCCTGGCGCTTGCCGACACCTTGTCCCTGCAGGTGATCGCCGAAGGCATCGAAACCGAGGCGCAGCGCGAGGTGCTGTGCAAGCTGGGATGCGAATGCGGCCAGGGCTTCCTGTTCGCGCACGCGGAACCGGCCGAGACGTGGTTGAAAACCGGCGCGTGACTTCTGCAGCAAGGACAAGCGCGCCGCTGCGCTGGCGACGCATCGCACGCCGTTGCCTGTTCGTGCTGATCGCGCTGTTCCTGCTGAGCTGGCTGCCCGTCCTGCTGCTGCGTTTCCTGCCGCCACCGACCAGCGCTTTCATGATCGAACGGCGCATCGGGGCCGCCGTGCACGGCGAGCACGATTTTCGCCTGCGTTACCAATGGGTGCCGTGGACGCAAATCGCGCCGGCCGCCCCACTGGCGATGGTCGCGAGCGAGGATCAGAAATTCCCCTTCCACCACGGCTTCGACCTGGAATCCATCCACGACGCGATCAACGATGCCGACCACGGCGAGCGGCTGCGCGGCGCGAGCACCATCAGCCAGCAGACAGCCAAGAACCTGTTCCTGTGGAACGGCCGCAGCTTCGTGCGCAAGGGCATCGAGGCGTATTTCACGGTGCTGATCGAAGCGACCTGGCCCAAGCGCCGCATCCTCGAGGTGTACGCCAACATCGCCGAACTGGGCGACGGAGTTTACGGCGTGGAAGCCGCATCGCAGGCGTATTTCGGCGAACATGCTTCGCAATTGAGCATGCACCAGGCCGCCCTGCTCGCGGCGGTGCTGCCCGATCCGCGCCGGTTGCATGCCGATCGTCCCTCGGGTTACGTGCAACGCCGCGCGGCCTGGATCGAGCGACAGATGGCCCAGCTCGGCGGGGTTTCCTACGTGCTGAACCCGAACCCGCCGCGACCTCTCGACACCACACGCGGCCGTCACTGACCAGCGCTAGAATCTTCCGCGAAGCGGGTCAGACATCGCAAGGAGAATCCCATGCGCCAGGTCAAGCATCTGCTGGAAGCCAAGGGCAACGCGGTGTACGCGATCGCTCCGGACGCGCCGGTGCTGGACGCGATCCGCACGATGGCCGAGCGCGGCATCGGTGCGCTGCTGGTGATGCGCGGCGGCGAGTTGACCGGCATCGTCAGCGAGCGTGATTACGCGCGCAAGGTGATCCTCAAGGGGCGTTCCTCGAGAGACACGCCCGTGTCCGAAATCATGACGCCCGCGCCACTGTGCGTCAGCCCGAACTCCTCGGTGGACGAATGCATGCGCCTGTGTACCGACCGCCGCGTGCGCCACCTGCCGGTGGTGGACGGGGGCAAGATCGTCGGCGTGGTGTCGATCGGCGACCTGGTGAAGGCGGTCATCGATGACCAGGCGGTCGAGATCGATCAGTTGCAACGCTACATCGCCGGGTGAGCCGGGGCTTTCGCGAGATGCATTGAAGCGCATCTCGCGCCAGCGAACGCACGCACGGGGACGCGCGGGCCGGGAGATGATCCAGGGATGGCTGCTTGCGGATGATCCTGAAACCGCGAGTCAATCCGTCGCCAGCAGTGGCGGGAGCGGACACCCCAGCGCCGCGCAGGTGACGCGCAGCAGTTCCGACTCGGCGACATTCACCACGCCATCGGCGGCGATCGCGCTGGTCAACGCGCGCACCACAAGCTGTTTGCCTTCCGGCGCCAGCCGCGCCAGTTGCTCCAGTGCCCCGTCAAGCGACGTTTGCCAGTCGTCCGGAATCGCGTACAGCGGCGTGGTGCCGGGCAGCGCCTCCTGCATGCCAAGCAGGAAGGCGCGCCGCGCGGCGTCCTCGTCGTCCGCGCCGAAATGCGCCATCAATGCGCACAGGTCGCGCAGGGCATCCTGCGCATCGCGCAGGCGCACGCTGCCGGCCTGGAAATGCGCGGCGGGATCCAGCGCCGCGATCACCTGCACCTGGACGAGCTTGGCGATGCAGTATTCGTCCAGCTCCACCTTGTCGTCTGCGCGGATCAGCGCGTCCAGCGTGGAAACGAAGCGCTCCAGCTCCGGACGCGGGCGGCGCTTCAGCGCCGGGAACGCCAATTGCGCGAGCGGCAGGCGAAGCATCGGATGCAATTGCGCCAACTGCACGAGCGCGCTGCGCGCGGCTTCCGCCGTGGAGGCGTCGAAGGCCTGGGCGATGGCCTGCACCTGCTTCTGCTGCACGTCGGGTTGGTCGGACAACACCAGCGCGAACATCACGGCGAGCGCTCCGCGCGCGTCGCGAGCGGAAGCGGCCAATCCGTCCGGGATGCGTGCATGAAGCGCCGATGCAGCCCGGTAGTCGTCTGCACCGGGCGCGCCGACCTGGGCCGCGATCGCACCGGCGGCGATGGCCAGCGTGGCAGCCCGATGCGGAATCGCTGCCATGTTGCCGGCGGCGGAGCCGGGCGCCCCCGCGGCGGCCCCGCCGGATGGAGCGAACACCGGCTCGTTGATGTCGACGTCGCCATCCGCGCGAGCAAACTGGTGCACGGCCTTCGCGAAATCATGTTCACCGTGCCGCAGATTGATTGCTTCCGGATCGCCGCCGGCCTGCGCCCAGTCGTGCACGATCCTGTCCAGTTCCCTCGGATCGAATTGCGGCTCCAGCGCGCGGATGCGTTGCAGGATCGGCGGATGGGTGGCGAACAGCGAGGAGAAATCGGCATCGCCGAACAGCATGTGCCGCACCTCGTCACGGCCGGAGGCCTGCAACTGCGAGCCGTCCGCCAGCGCGGCGATCTTCTTCAGCGCGCCGGCGATGCCGGAGGTCTGGCGCGTGAACTGAACCGCCGAGGCGTCCGCCAGTGATTCGCGCGCACGCGCCACCGCGGCCTGGATGAGCTTGCCGAAGAACAGCCCGATGTAGCCGATCACGAACAGCGCAAGCCCGGCGAGCGCGAGATTGCCGCTGTTGCGGCGGCTGCGCCCGCTGCTGCTGTACATCATGAAGCGACCGACGATACCGATCGCGAGGATGCCGAACAGCAACCCGATCAGGCGGATGTTGAGGCGCATGTCGCCGTTCAACACGTGGCTGAACTCGTGCGCGATCACGCCCTGCAACTCGTCGCGATTGAGCTTGTCGAGGCACCCCTGTGTCACGCAGACCGCGGCGTCGGAGGGCGTGTAACCCGCGGCGAAGGCGTTGATGGCGGGCTCGTTCTCCATCACCCAGATTTCCGGCACCGGCACGCCGGAGGCGATCGCCACCTCCTCGATCACGTTGCGCAGCCGCTTCCAGGCCGGATTGGTCGTGTCCGCCGGAACCGGCGTGGCGCCCATGCCGATCGCCACCGCCGAGCCGCCGCCGCGCAGGGACGCGACGCGATACAGCGAGCACAGGCCGATCAGCACGATCACCGCGATGGAAATGCCCAGCAGTGCGCCGGGGCGCGGTCCGACCAGCAGGAATGCGCAGATCAGGTCCACCGCGGCGACGATCGCAGCCACCGCCAGCACGAACAGGACCACCAGCCAGCGGGCATTGCGCCGGACGCGTACTTGTTGGGCGAAGAAGTCCATGCGCGGCGCCGCGCTCAGACGAAGGAAACCTTCGGCGCCTCGCGTTTGGCCGGATCGTCGATCGCCAGCGGCTCGGCAGCGGCGAAGCCGGACGCGATGAGGTTGCCCGGGAAGGTCTCGCGGCGGTTGTTGTAGCTCATCACCGCGTCGTTGTAGGCCTGCCGCGCGAAGGCGACGCGATTTTCGGTGGAGGTCAGCTCCTCCGACAACTGCATCATGTTCTGGTTGGCCTTCAGATCCGGATACGCCTCGCTGACCGCGAACAGCCGGCCCAGCGCCTGGGTCAACTGGTTCTCGCTGCCGGACAACTGCTGCATCGCGTTCGGATCGCCCGGCTTGGCCTTGGCTGCGGCCAGCCCGTTCACCGCCGCAGTGCGCGCAGCCGTGACGGCTTCGAGTGTTTCGCGCTCGTGCGCAATGTAGCCTTTGGCGGTTTCCACCAGATTCGGAATCAGGTCATGCCGCCTCGTGAGCTGAACGTCTATCTGCGCGAAGGCGTTCTTGTAGGCGTTGCGTGCCGTGACGAGTCCGTTGTAGATCGCGATGAAGTACACCACAATCACCGCGATGATGATCAGCACCACGATAATGCCTGTCATGCGTTTCTCCTCGCTGTTCCGCGCGCGCCGCGCACACCCGTCCCGACTTGATCGCCGCGAGCTTAGCACGCGTTCCCCTTCGCTTTGCATCAGTGCCCTGATCGTCGCATGCGTCGCACTGTGCGCACCGGCGGCGATTGCGCACCCGGCGCCTCCACACGAGCCCACCGTGGTGCACACCGGGCCGCGCAGCGAGCTGCCGCCGGAGCGGATCCGCGATGCGATCCAGGCCTACGATGGCTGGCTGGATCAGATCGAAGCATCCAATCGCGTGGCCGGACTCGCCACCGCGGTAGTCGTGGACGACAAGGTTCGTTACGAGCGCACGCTCGGCTGGGCCGATGCGCAGACCGGCGAGAAGGTGAAGCCTGACACCGTGTTCCGCCTGGCCTCGTTGTCCAAGGCGTTCGCCACCGCGCTCACCGGCCTGCTGGTGCACGATGGCGTGATGAGCTGGGATACGCGCCTTTCGGACGTGCTGCCCTTCTTCAAGTTGAAGGACGCGCACGCCACCGAGCAGGCCACTGTGCGCGACATCCTCGGGCAGCGCCTCGGCCTGCCGCGCAACGCCTACGACAACATGCTGACCGACGGCGTGCCTTACCCGGAGCTGGCGCGCAAGCTGGACGAAGTGGACATGAGCTGCGGGGTGGGCGACTGCTACGGCTACCAGAACGTCGCCTTCTCGCTGATCGGCGACGTGATCTACGCCGAGACCGGCGACTTCTTCTATCACTTGGTGGACAAGCGGCTGTTCCTGCCGCTGGGCATGACCACCGCGACTTACGGCCGCGACGGGCTGGAATCCAGCAAGAGCTGGGCGCATCCGCATTACCGCCGCGGCAATAGCTGGATCGCATTCGAGCCCAACGACAACTTCTACGTGCCCCCCGCGGCCGGCGTGAACGCCAGCATCCGCGACATGGAGCAGTGGCTGATCGCGCAGATGGGCGGCCGCCCGATGGTGCTGCCCCCGGCGTTGCTGGAGGTGCTGCACGCTCCCGGCATCAACACGCCGAGCGAGCGCGTCGCTTCTCCCTGGCGGCGCGCGCGGCTGAAGGACGCGCATTACGGGCTGGGCTGGCGCGTCTATGACTACGAGGGTCACACGCTCATCTTCCATGCGGGCGCGGTGAAGGGCTATCGCACCGAGATCGGCTTCTTCCCGGAATACCACGTCGGCATGGTGGTGCTTTGGAACTGCGAGTGCTCCGAACCCGCGGGCCTGATGCCGATGCTGTTCGACAAATTGCTGGGCCTTCCGGAAGTGGACTGGGCGGGGTTGAATGCGCACCCGCGCGCGGAACATCGCACGCGCAAGGCATCGCGATCGCACCGGCACGCGAAAATCAAAAAGGGCGATTGATTCGCTCGCTCGGCTGCGAACCGGCGGGGAGCGGATTCAGGCAGGCCGTGGGGCGCCGGTGCGGCCATTCTTGAAATCGCGCAGAAGCAGCTCAGGCAGGCAGCCGTCCATGGAGCGCGGCACCGGCCCGCACATCATGTGCGGTCGTTCGGCGCAGCACGCGATGCGATTGACGCATCGCGTAAGCGCTGCAAAGGCAGGCCCGGGCAGGCAACCGTCCTGATGGTGCGGGGCGCCGGCCCGCACATCCATGTGCGCGCGTTCGAAGCAGCGCGACATGCCATTCAAGGCATGTCGCAAGCGCTGCCTCTTCACCCCCCGAAATTGAAATCAATGCGACGCTGCAACGTGCTCGATACCGGCTGGCCATCCTTCAACGCCGGCTTGAACTTCGAGCGCGATACCGCCTGGATCGCCGCCTGGTCGAAGACGCGGCGAGGTTGGGAGGCGATCACGTGCGCATTGCTCACCGAACCATCCGGATTGACGGTGAATTCGACCGTGGCGTAACCGGAGGTGCGATTGCGTGCAGCCTCCAGCGGATAATCCGGCGCGGCAGGACTGATGGCCTGGGCCGCGCGCGTTTCACCGACCGGTTGCTGGGGCACCGGTTTGGGAGCTTCCTGCACCGGCGCGGGTTGCGGCTGCTGCGCAACCGGCTGCTGCACCGGCGGCGCCTTGGCGGCCTCGGCTGCCGCCTTGGCGGCGGCCGCCTGCTTGGCAGCCAGCTCGGCGGCGGCCTTGGCCTTCTGGTCCGCCTCGCGCTGCTGCTGCTTCTTGGCCGCATCCAGCTTTGAACGCAGGATGGTCAGGGTGTAGTTGCTCGGGTCGGCCTTGGCCAGCAACCCGATTTCGCGCTGCGCCTCGTCGAAGTTGTTCTGGCCGATCGCCGATTCGACCGCGTTGGCGCCGAACGGGAACGACTCGCGCAGCGCGTCCTGCGCAACCTTGTTCTTGGGATCCTTCTGCAGCGCCTTCTCGTAATACTCGAAGGCGTTGTCGCCCTTCGGCGCGACCAGCTTCTGCTGGTTCATCGCAATGCGCGCCGCCGCCAGCAACTGGTCGACGCTCATCGAGTCGAGCTTGGCCTGCGCGGCCTGCTCAGCCTGTGCCTGGGCTTGCGCCTGCGCCTGCTCCTGTGCCTGGGTTTGCGCGGTCGAAGCGGCGGCCGGCTTGGCCGGCGTGGTAGCCGCCGCGCCCGGCTGCGCGGTCGCGGTGGTGTTCTGCGGAGCGTTGTTGTTGCCGCAGGCGGCGAGCGCGAAGGCCAAAAGGCCGGGCACGGCCAAGCTCGCGCAGGCGCGCACGGACGAAACGAATCGGGCTGACTGGGTCAATGCGGTCATCTTGTGGACTCACTGGAACGCGCGAGATCGCGCCACGCCGGAGCCCAAGCATGAACCGTTCCATGCGGCGCGAGGCGCGCGCGGCCCATCAGGCTTCCGGTCCCCCACCGCATCGAGCGGCGCGAGGAAACATAACGCCATTGTCCGCGCGCGGCAATCGTTGCGCGCAGCGACACATTGTTTGACAAGGCTCATTCGCCCCAAGGCGCTCGGCCGCGGAGCCTTGGACCTGGAAGGCGCCCCCGCGCTTGCGGGGGAAGGCGTACAAACGAAAACCCCGGCTGGAGGCCGGGGAGGGAGATTTTCCGCCATGGATGGCAAGCATATGCAGAACCGACAACCCGCCCAAAGCAAAACCCCGGCTTGGGGCCGGGGTCGCAAACGATTCGTTCGGTTACCAAGCTCCCCCTGCGCTGGGCGGACCACAGGGAGAGCTTCGCTTGTAGTTATGGTGCGTCAGCTTGTTGCTAGACAGTGGACCCTTGCTTACTTCTTCTTCTTGGCTTTCGCCTTGGACGTCTTGCTGGCGCGAGTGGCTTTCGCCATCACGGCCTTCTTCGGGGCGGCCTTGCGGGCGCCCTTCTTCGCCGCACGCTTGCGCGCCGGCTTCTTCGCGGCTTTCTTCGCCGCCGGTTTGCGCTTGGCGGTCTTGCGTGCCGAAGCGGTCTTGGCGCGAGCGGGCTTGCGGGCCTTCTTCGCGGTGGACTTCCGGGCCGCCTTCTTGGCGGATTTCTTCGCAGCAGCTTTCTTCATTGCCATGGTTCGTCTCAGCTCCTCATCAGTTGGCAGTGGTTGCCCAGTAAACGCATGCAGGAATGCCTCGCAAAGCAGGTCGCTGTTGCTGGCATGCCG